>NZ_LXHX01000108.1:0-146270 GCF_001649495.1 Emticicia sp. MM
GAGGCAGTAGAAGCTGCCAAAGCAAAAGCACAAGAAGTTGCTGCAGGTGCAAGCGAAAAAATTGCTGATTTGAAAGAAGATGCGGCTGAGGCAGTTGAAACAGCCAAAGCAAAAGCACAAGAAGTTGCTGCAGGTGCAAGCGAAAAAATTGCAGACTTGAAAGAAGATGCGGCCGAAGCAGTAGAAGCTGCCAAAGCAAAAGCAGAAGAGTTTGCTGCAGAAGCATCAGCTACAGTTGATAACTTGAAAGCAAAAGCTACGGAATTTATGAAAAGTGAAAACGTTGATGCTATGAAAGCAGAAGCAGCGGAAAAAATCGAAGATTTGAAAGCTGATGCTGCCGAAGCAGTAGATGCTGCGAAAGCAAAAGCTCAAGAAATTGCAGCTGAAGCAAGCGAAACAGTAGCCGAAGTTACTCAAAAAGCTAAAGGTTTTTGGAGTAAATTGTTTGGTGGTAAATAATCTGAATGATAGATACAAAAACGGTGAATCTGCTTGCAGGTTCACCGTTTTTTGTGATATAAAAATATGAAGTTTCCTACCCAGTATTTTATAGAAAATTGGAACGCTGATTATTCAGATTCTTTCAGAAACGCTGATTTTCGCAAATAAAATCCGTTTAATCAGCGTTGGCACATCTGTGTAATCAGCGTTCTATTTTTTTACAATATTATGAAAAGTCTAAGTTTTTTTACAAAATACTACTCGCTGCTGCCATTGCCACAGCAATAACAATTGCGGGCAGATAACCGTCAATCGTGAGGTCGTCGGTGAATTTGTCGATTAATTTAAGCAAAAGAGCTGTTACGAGCATACGCACAATAAAAGTAAGCATACCCAGTGTCAAAAAATTGAGCGGTACTCGAATCAAAAAACCAATGGTGGCATTCAGGATACCCAAAATCAGAGCGACCACAATAGCAAAAACATAATTTTTGATGTGAACTTTCGGCCACAAATAAGCGATTCCGAGCAAAACACCCGCATTTAGTAAAGTTTCTAAGATAAATCTCATGGTGTTTGGGTTTAATGTAAATTTTTAGGTTAACTGAATTATTTAGACTAAAAAACTATGCCAATGTAGTTTGTACAGAAATTTACTCACTTTTCCACCCTGGGCCTTTCACAAATCTCCCCGACTTTATGCCAGTATGTTGGCCGTCTTTCACGACTTGCTCACCATTAACAAACACATGAAGCATTCCTTCTGAAAGCTGATGTGGTTTCTCAAAAGTTGCTTTATCCTGAATTTTATTGGGGTCAAAAACTACAATATCTGCATAATTGCCAACGGCTAAACGCCCACGTTTCTGAATTTTGAGATTATCGCAAGGTAAAGATGTGAGTTTTCTAATGGCTTCTTGTAGTGTAATCACCTTTTCTTCACGCACATATTTGCCCAAAAGCCGAGAAAAATTGCCATAAGCTCTCGGATGATTACTGGATTTCAAAAACACCCCAGCTGGATTCATCGAGGCCGCATCTGAGCAAAAACTCATGTAGGGTAGTTGAATCTGTTTTTTTACGTTTTCTTCACTCATCAGAAAATATACAACATCTACTCGTGAGCCATCCGAAACCACTAAATCCATTGCAGTTTCGTACCAAGATTTTTTCTTGATAGTTGCTACTTCTGCCAAAGTTTTGCCAATGTATTTTCGAAGAGAATCTTGCTTAAAACCAATCAATAACGTTTTATCTGCTCCAGCAGCTAAACACAAATTTTCCCAGTCATTTTGTGGTGAACTCATTTCCCGCCCAACTTGCTCTCTGATTGTGCCAGATTTGAGCCTTCTACTCCATTGATCGAAACCACCTTCTTGTACCCACGGTGGCATGGCGGCGTCAAGTCCAGTTGCCCCAGCAATATAGTTGTACATATCAGCAGTTATATTAATACCTGCTTTTCTTGCACTATCAATTTTAGTAATCACTTTATCTATTTTGGGCCAATTGTTTTTTCCTGCGGCTTTCAAATGATAGATTTCTGCGTGAATATTTGCTTCTTTTGCAATCGTAATTAGCTCATTAACAGCTTCTTCAAGTCGATTTCCTTCACTTCTCAAATGTGAAATATATGTGCCTCCATATTCGGAAGCTACTTTCGATAACTCAATGAGTTCGTGCGTGTCAGAATAAGTTCCAGGGGTATAAATCAATGCAGAAGCCACACCCATTGCCCCTTCTTCCATGGCCAGTTTTACGTGCTTTTTCATGCGGTCAAGTTCATCGGGTTTAGGTGGACGGTTGGCGTAGCCCAATTCCATTGCTCTCACAGTTGAAGCTCCAACAAACGAAGCTACATTGGTCGAAACTCCTCGTTTTTCTAAGTAAGAAAGGTATTCTCCTAAAGTATTCCACGGAATATCGTATTTTATATTGCCTTGTGATTTTTTAGCGTCAGGCTTCATTGCATCACTGATTGGTCCCATTGAGTCACCTTCGCCCATAACTTCGAGCGTAACGCCCTGCATTATTTCCCCCATCGAACGCCCATCTTCAATCAAGCTTTCGGTACTCCAACTCAGCATATTTACAAAGCCAGGAGCAACCGCCATGCCTTTAGCATCAATTACGGTCACATCTTTGGTGTTAAATTGAAAACCAAGATTTCCCACAAATGCAATCGTATCATTTTTTATAGCAATATCGGCCAAAATGGGAGTAGTCCCGTTGCCATCAAAGATAAGACCATTCTTGATGATGAGGTCATATTTGCTTTGATTACAGGAAAATAACAGCAAAAAACTGCTAAAAAAGAGTAATTTATGGGGTTTCATGTAGGTTTCATTCAATTTGACTTAAAAATATAGAAAAACTATAAGCAATGAAATTTTTACCGAATTTAAAGCGATAATTAATTTTATGAAGTAAGGGTTAAAAATCGGTAGTATTAAATAATTCAATGCCGTATTTTAATGCCATAGGTATCATAAAAGTGCGTATGAGTTTATATTTGTAGAGATTTTTGGTATGAAAAATCAACAAATTCTGGATTTGAAATCCATCTTTTGCTAAAAAATCACGTTATTTGAATCATATCCTACAAAACCCATTTTGCCATGAAGAAGACCCTTTTGTTTTATACATTTTTTATCATAATGGACACACCACTTTTTGCACAATCATTTCTCGGAAACTGGCAAGGTCAGGTGAAAGGAAGCAATGGAAGCTTGAAAGCAGAACTCTCATTAAAATTAGCCAATACGAATCAACTTACTGGTCAAATGGTAGTTTTCTCGGGAGGAGAGACTAATACTTATCAAATTAAAGGAAATACGGCTGCAAATACGGCGTCGGGTACGCTTACTTATAATGATGGAACGGTGTTTACTTTTGTGATGCAATTACAAAATAATGCCATTCAGCAGAAAATTAGCTATAATAATCAGGTGATTTTGGAGGGAAATTTTGCAAAAATTCCTGTTGCTGTTTCGCCACAGACTACCAATGCGGCAGCAAAACCCGATGGTCTTTATCGAGACCCCAATTTGGTTGGAAAATGGACAAACCAAGAGAATTATTCATCAAATGGTGGGTTTTATGGCGGTTCAAGTACATCAATTATCTTGAATGCTGATGGAACGATTGATGATGGTGGTTCGAGTTCGTATGTGAGTGGACCGAATAGTTCGGGAAACTCATCGGGTGGTGGAAACTCAGCTATTGCTCAAGTAAAAGCAGCAGGAGCAAGGTGGTTTACAAAAGGGAATATTCTTTACTGGCGAGTAAATGTCAATGGTAAAGTGACAGACGTTCCCAACTCAAAATATTATATTGAACGAGGAGCATTACTACTTACCGATGTAAATACGGGCAAAAAAATGCTCTATTACAAAGGAAAGTAGTTTGGAATAAAGACTAAAATAATTGAATAAAGATAAAAATTGACTTGCTGATAAACAGCATTATTCATTCTCAATTATCCATTTTTAATTGTGCATCAGCACTAAATTACTTACGTTCATAAGTCAAAATCGAGATGTCGTAAGGAGTATTTTGTCCTGCCGAAAACTCTTTACGTTCGATGATGTTAAATTCACTTTCATCAAACTCAGGAAAAAAAGCGTCTCCTTCAAAAGTTTCATGAACGAGCGTGAGATAAATCTTATTAGCATAAGGAATCGAGAGTCGGAAGATTTCTTCACCACCCAACACAAAAACTTCATCATCAAATTTACATTTTTCAAAGGCAGTTTCTAAGCTATCAACCACTTCAAAACCTTCGTCTGCCACATAATCTGCTTGGCGAGTAATCACATAATTACCAACTTCTGACCAAATTCGGTGCGGGTTATCGTAGCTTTTTCGCCCCATAATCATTTTTTTTCCTTTCGTTACTTCTTTCAAATTATCCCAGTCAGCCGCAATCGGTGTCCAAGGTAAAGCATTGTTGAGTCCGATTGCTCGGTTCAAACTCATGGCAGCAATCAAAGAAATTATAGGCATATTACTATTTTTTATTTTAATTTTACAAAAATACTGCTGAAATAGCCAATGTTAATCAATACTTAACAATTTGATAACATTGGATTTTTCTTGGATTAATCAAAAATACTGACTTTTGTACCCAAATTACAAACACCAATATAATCAATTAAAATTTTAACTAAACCCCTGAAACCATGTTTGGCTTAGAAACCGACATTTTCCTCTTATTGTCATTCTGCCTTTTGGCTGCTTGTGCATTTGAATTTATCAACGGATTTCACGATACAGCCAACGCTGTTGCAACCGTAATTTATACCAACTCTCTCAAACCAACTCAGGCCGTTGTTTGGTCGGGTATTATCAACTTCATTGGGGTTGTGACTGGTGGAGTCGGAGTCGGAATGAGTATCGTAAACCTGCTTCCAGTAGAACTACTAATCGACCAAAATGTTTATCATAGTATCGCTATGGTGCTTGCTCTTTTGTTTAGTGCAATCATCTGGAATTTCGGAACTTGGTATTTTGGTATTCCAGCATCAAGTTCGCATACTTTGATTGGTGCGATTTTGGGCGTTGGTTTAGGATATGCTTTGCTTCCCGATAATAAAATGGGAATTGCAGCCGTAAACTGGGATAAAGCCAAAGAAATTTTCTCAGCACTCTTATTATCGCCGATGGTAGGTTTTGCTTTGGCAGTTTTCTTGATGTTTGCTCTTCGCAGATTATTGAGTAAACAAATCAGAAAACAAGTATTTGAAGAACCAAATAAAGACGAAGTTCCTCCATTTTGGATTCGTGCCATCTTGATTACAACTTGTACGCTCGTAAGTTTCTTCCACGGTCGCAATGATGGGCAGAAAGGTATTGGCTTAGTGATGTTAATTCTGATTGGGGTTTTGCCAACTTATTTTGCTATTAATAAAACCATTGATTTCAATACATTAAAGCCAGAATTAGCAACAATTTCGAGCCAAATCGCTCTCATTGATACAACTCACGCTTCAACTGCCGAAAAAGAAAAAATCGCAAAAGTAAAGAGTAGTATTGCTTACTTAAATAGCGTTGCCGATAGTGGCAAAGTTGAAAAAGCCAATGCTCTGGATATTCGTAAAGCTCTTTTGACGGTGAGCGGAACGACTAAGAAATTGATTGAAGATGAGGAAATTGTATTGAGCGAAAACAGTAAATTAATCCTAAAAAATCTGGCAACTAAAGAAGAAAAAGGTATCCGCCGCTTTACTGACCACGCTCCAATGTGGGTTATCTTAATGATTTCGTTATCATTGGGTCTTGGAACAATGATTGGTTGGAAACGTATCGTAGTGACAGTTGGTGAAAAAATCGGTAAATCACACCTTACTTATGCACAAGGTGCTTCGGCAGAACTCGTAGCAGCAACTACAATCGGTTTAGCTTCTTGGTTCAAACTTCCCGTAAGTACCACGCACGCTCTTTCTTCAGGTATTGCGGGTACTATGGTAGCCAGTAAAGGTATCAAAAACCTTCAAGCAGGTACAATCAAGAGCATTCTTCTCGCTTGGTTGCTTACACTACCTGTAGCAATTATTCTTTCGGCTTCGTTGTTTGTATTCTTCCGTTGGTTACTATAACCTTCCCTTAGTTTACAAACTAATTATATATCTCAAGTATGTCAAAAAAATGGCATACTTGAGAATTCCATTGCTTCATCAGTTCTATAAATTTCTAATAGACTAAGCTTTTCATTAGAAAAACAAAGGGTGTAATATGCTTATAATTAGCGTATTGTGCTAAAATCTTTCACAGCAAATCCACACTCGCTGTACCTTATAACACTATTATTTTATAATAACACCAATATAAAAGAATCAAGATGAAACTCCGTAAGACCTTAATTGGGCTGGCGATAGCTTTATGCCCAATCGTATCCAATGCTTCTATTTTTCCACTTTCTGCCAAAGACTCTACAAAGAAAGAAGTGAAAAAAAATTGGTACGATAATATCACTATCAGAGGTTATATGCAAGTTCGCTATAACCGTTTGCTCGAAACAAACTCTCAACTAAAATGTGAGCAATGCGACAGGTCAATGGGCGATGGTGGTGGTTTTTTTGTGCGTCGAATGCGTATTATTTTTAGCGGAAATCTCGGCGAAAGAGTTTATTTCTATGTTCAGCCCGACTTTGCCTCTTCGGCATCAAGCACGGGGCTTCACTTCGGGCAAATCAGAGATATGTACGTTGATGTTGCTCTTGATAAAAAGAAAGAATATCGCCTACGACTCGGACAAAGCAAAGTGCCTTACGGCTTTGAAAATATGCAATCAAGCCAAAATCGTTTACCACTCGATCGAAATGATGCCATCAATAGTGCAGTTTCTAATGAGCGAGACATGGGCGTGTTTTTCATGTATGCCCCTGCTAAAGTACGTACACTTTATGCTTCATTGGTAGCTGATGGATACAAAGGCTCGGGTGATTACGGTGTTTTTGCTTTAGGAGCATATAATGGACAAACCGCTAATCGACCAGAACTTAATAATGAAACGCACATAGTAGCACGTTTAACTTATCCATTTCAGTTGAAAAACGGGCAAATTATTGAGCCGGGTATTCAGGCATACACAGGAAAATATGTTTTACCAACCGATTTGCGTAGCACAGGAGTGACGAGTACAAGCAATTTCTCGTACCTCGACCAACGTGCGGCCGCTTCATTTGTTTTATACCCGAAACCTTTCGGCATTCAGGCCGAGTATAATATCGGAACTGGCCCAGAATTTAATAAAATAACTAAAGTTATTGAAAGTAAACCGCTCAAGGGTGGATATATTATGGCAAGCTATATGGTAAAGCAAAAACAAATTTTCATTCCTTTTGTGCGTGGACATTATTATGAAGGTGGAAAAAAACACGAATTAGACGCCCGTAGTTATCATGTAAAAGAATTGGAAGTTGGTTTAGAGTGGCAACCTAACAAAAATTTCGAGTTAGTTACGATGTACACTTTCTCAGAAAGAAGGTTTGAAGACTTAAGAACTATTGATAATTTGCAAAAAGGACGCTTGCTAAGACTGCAAGCTCAATTAAACTTCTAATTTTTTACTAATGAAGAATTTACTAAAGAAAATATACCCTTTTACAACTATTCTGCTAATGTGTTTTTTGAATAAAGCCAATGCTCAGCAGAAAGGTGCATTAATGGATGTAGATACATCTACGGTGAAAAAGCTACTTTCAACGCTCAAAAAGTATGAATATGTGGGTATTAGTGGTTATATTCAGCCTCAATACCAATTTATTCAAACCGAAGGAGCTAAGTCATTTAATGGTGGAGATTATACTGCCAATACAGATAATCGTTTCATGCTTCGCCGTGGTCGCCTTCGTTTTGATTATGCTCGTTTTGATAAAAATAATTTACCTCAATTAAATTTTGTTTTTCAGTTTGATGGAACAGAACGTGGAGTTGTAATTAGAGATTTTTGGGGGCGTTTCTATGAAAATAAATTGAATATGTTTTCGCTTACGACTGGTATGTTTGCCCGTCCGTTTGGATTTGAAGTAAATTATGGTTCTGCTGACCGTGAATCGCTTGAACGAGGTCGTATGTCACAGATACTAATGAAAGTTGAGCGTGATATGGGGGCGATGATTTCGTTAGAACCTCGCACAAAACAATCCTTTGTCAAATATATCAAATTTGATATTGGAGCGTTCAATGGTCAAGGCCTTACAGCAACGACTGATTTTGATAATCACAAAGACATTATCACCCGCTTTTCAATTAAGCCTTACAAAATTTCTCCCAAATTAATTGTCAGTGGAAGTATTTCGGGATTGTTTGGTGGCATGGAGCAATTTACAAAATATATTTACAAGATGTCAGGCAATCAATCTTTTGTAGTTGATTCTTTAGCTTCGAATATAGGAAAAATAGCACCACGGAAATACTACGGTGCTGATGTGCAGATAAAAATACCAAACCGAGTAGGGCAAACCGAATTTAGAGCCGAATATATCAGAGGAACGCAGACTGCTACCCAAAGCTCAAGCGAAACTCCAGGAATTATTCCAACGCTCAATGGAAAAAATGCTCCGTTATATATTCGTAATTTCGATGGAGCGTACTTTTATTTTTTACAACATTTAGGAAGTAAAAAGCACCAGTTTGTAGCAAAATACGATTGGTATGACCCAAATAAAAAGTTAAAAGGTTCAGAAATCGGTAAAGCATTTACGGCCGCCGATATCCGATTCAATACTTTGGGGTTAGGCTATGTAGTATATCCTAATGATAACTTGAGGGTCACGTTTTGGTACGAAATGCCCAAAAACGAAAAGACAAATTTAACTGATTACACCACCGATGTGAAAGATAATAATTTTACTTGTCGTGTGCAATATCGTTTTTGAAAAGACTAAAAACTAAAGAAGAAAATCCTGCCGAAATCTCCGTAGGATTTTTTTATATCTAAACTTATATCTTTTATAAAAATCAAAATACTTTTTCATAAATTTGTACAATATTCAGTATGCAAGCATACTATAAAGGTATTGTGTACTTTATAGTTTAGTTTGCTTATTTCAGTATGTTGCTTGAATTTACAATTCATCATTAAACATCGCACGGGCGACCCCGTCATCATTACCTAAATGGAAACCTACGGTAAAATACTTACGATTGCCAGTCCGCTATTTTTATTGTTAGTGCTTATTGAAAAAGCCTACGGTTGGTACGCCAAAAAAGACTCATTCAAGGCAATGGACATGATTTCGAGCTTGACGTCGGGTTATACTAATTCGGTGAAAGATGTTTTGGGCTTGAGTGTTTCAATCTTGACTTATGATTGGATGGTGAGCCATTGGACTCTCTATAAAGTTGAATCAACGATTTGGGTGTATATCATTGCGTTTGTTTCGCTTGATTTAACAGGCTATTTGGTGCATCGAATGGCACATTCCATCAATTTCTTTTGGAATAAGCACGCCATTCATCATAGCAGTGAAGAATTTAATTTGGCTTGTGCTCTACGCCAAAGTATTTCTTCGTTTGTAAGTTTATTTACAATTTTTTTGCTGCCAGCGGCCTTATTGGGCGTTGATACCAAAGTCATTGCTGTTGTTGCACCACTGCATTTGTTTGCTCAATTTTGGTATCATACAGTGTATATTGGCAAGATGGGAATTCTTGAAAAAATCATCGTTACGCCTTCGCACCACCGAGTGCATCATGCCATTAACCCTGAATATTTGGATAAAAATCACGGACAGATTTTTATCATTTGGGATAAACTTTTTGGTACTTTTCAAGAAGAATTGCCCAACGTTCCGCCAGTTTATGGCATTACTCGCCCCGCCAGTACTTGGAACCCTATAAAGATAAATTTTCAGCATTTGTGGTTTCTGATAAAAGATGCCTATCATACGAATAGTTTGAAAGATAAATTCAGAATTTGGTTTATGCCCACTGGCTGGCGACCAGCCGATGTAGCCGAGCGTTTTCCCGATGTAAAAATTGAAAACCCTTATGATTTTGAGAAATATGCCCCAAAAAGCTCAAAAAATATGCTCGTTTGGATATGGTTTCAGTTTTTGTTTACTTTCGGAATGATCTTTTATTTCTTCGGAAACATCGCTAAAATTGGTTCACCGAATATGTTTATTTACGGCGGTTTTATTTATTTAACTGTTTTTGCATACACCGAATTGATGGACAGAAATCCTTACGCAATCGTATGGGAATTGCTTAAAAATATCATAGGTTTTGCCTTAATATACCAAATGGGTGATTGGTTTGGTAGTAGTGTTCAATATCCGTGGACTTCAGCCGTGATGATGGCCTATTTTGTACTTTCAACCGCCGTTACGTTTTATTTTGTATGGTTTGAGATTCGAGAAGAGAAAGAAAAAATGACTTTGGCGTAAGTGTTTTATCAGATTAGCTAAGGATAAAAAGTGGCATATCTCAAAGATGTGCCACTTTTGTATTAATACCCAAATAATGTCTGATGTCCATATTCGTAGCCTTGTTTGATGATTTCTTTAACATCTTTTGTGCTGAAATCGGTTAGTTCAATATGCAATGGTTCTTTTGGTCGAATAACCGTGAGTTTGATTTTTTTTGTGAGGTGAAATGGTCCGATATTTCCATAACTTTGAGCATAATTTTCTGCCCATTCAATATCGCTATTTTCAAACTGATTGACCGTAATATCTTTTATTCGCTCAATTAAACTAAAAAAACTACGGTAATTAAAATGCTCCAACGGTCGGTTTTTGGGGTGAGTTGCCACGCAATAAATCTCGGTTGCACCATCTTCGATGGCTTTTCTGAGCGGCACAACTTCACGCAAACCTCCATCCATGTAGGCTTGGCGGTGGTCGCCGCCAATCTGAATCGCAGGCATAATAAACGGCAACGAACTACTGGCACGCAGATAATCCAAAAAATGTTGTTCAAGCGGGTCGGTGTAGTGCATTTCGCCCGTATTGATATTTACTGCCCCGACTTTTAGCTTTACAGGGCTTTTTCGCATGGTGGTTACGTTGAGATACTTTTTTAGCTTTTCGTGCAGCGGATTAGTATCAATCAAGCCATCGAATCGACTTAGAAGTGTATCAATTCCCAACGAAAACTTCGATTTCAGCACGCCAATATCCGAAGGTTGTGTAATATTTTCAAGCCAAAACTGTAATAGTTTTTTATTGACCAAATCCCAGTCGATGCTACCTTTTTCGAGATGCTGTTTGCCTGCTTCATTGACCATAAATGAACCATTCAACGCCCCCGCCGAAATCCCGTAAATCATTTCGGGCTTAAAACCTGTATCCAAAATTGCATGAATCACGCCAACTTGCCAAGCTCCTTTGAGTGAGCCACCACCTAAAACTAATGCCCTCATTATAAATAGTATTTTTTTATCACGTCAATAATACGATTAAAATAGCTAATTTTGAAAAAAAGTTTAGCAAATACAATGCTCAAAAAGTAAACCTTATTGTCTGACAGGGTGTTTATCTTTAAAATGAGCTTTTATACTCAAATATTATTGAAAACCAGTAATTATAATTGATGTAATTCAAGAAAAATTTGAACAAAACCATTAAAGTTAAGATATTTTTCTTTATTCTGCTCAATAAGTCAGAAATCAATTGTAAAATTGCATACCCAGAGCAAACAACATTTTGCTCACCTCTTCATGACGTTAGATATTAACCAAATACAAGCCCCAATCGAGAAAGATTTGGAGATTTTCGAGAAGAAATTCCGCCAGTCGATGAAGACCGACGTAATGCTCCTCGACCAAATTATGAAATACATTATTCATCGGAAAGGCAAGCAAATTCGTCCGATGTTTGTATTTTTAACCGCTGGAACTATCGGAGAAATCAACGAAGCTACTTATCGTGGAGCTGCTCTTATCGAACTTCTGCATACGGCTACCCTCGTACACGATGACGTAGTAGATGATTCAAACTACCGACGTGGATTTTTCTCAATCAAAGCACTTTGGAAAAATAAAATTGCCGTTTTGGTGGGCGATTATCTACTTTCTCGTGGTTTGCTTTTAAGCGTTGATAATGGAGATTTTGACTTGTTAAAAATTGTTTCGACCGCCGTAAAAGAACTCAGTGAAGGTGAACTTTTACAAATCGAAAAAGCCCGTAAACTCGATATTACCGAAGATGTTTATTATGAAGTGATTCGTCAAAAAACGGCTTCTTTGATTGCTTCTTGCTGTGCAGTAGGGGCGGCATCGGTTGGTGCGAATGCCGAAATTGTGGCCAAAGCAAAGCTCTTGGGTGAAAAAATAGGTATGGCGTTTCAGATAAAAGATGACCTTTTTGATTATGGCGATGCCGAAATCGGTAAACCAACGGGCATTGATATTAAAGAAAAGAAAATGACTTTGCCGCTGATTTATGCGTTGAATCATGCGTCGTGGTCTGATAAACGAAATATTATAAATTTAGTAAAAAATCATTCCGAAAACCCTAAAAAAGTAACCGAAGTGATTGATTTTGTGAAAAAATCAGGTGGAATCCAATATACTACCGAAGTTATGAAACGCTTCGTAAAAGAAGCCAACGATATCCTCTTTACCTTTCCCGACTCTGCTTTCCGTCAGTCATTACACGACTTAGTGTTATTTTCTATTGAACGTACTAAATAACTTGTAAAATCTGAATAGATCATAGGTACTGAATTATTTATATAAATGATTTATTTTGATTGTATAGTATATATCATATATCTGATTGAAATTATAGTTTCAGTATATATAAGTTTGATTGTATTAATGATATTTATGATTTGAGTCGAAATAATTTTATATATAGTATAAATTAAATATATATTATATATGAAATTAATTATATATATTGAATTAAAAATAATTATCGAAATTTCAATAAATAATGAAAATTTTAACTAAACTGGTGATAATGAGTGTTTTGATGAATACCTCAATGGCTCAAAGTGTTGAAAAAAAGATTGATAATAGCAAAATATCCAACTATTTATCGAAAATTCCATCAGGAATAAAGGTGACGATGGCAGTCGAGAATATGGAGGGGAAATCCTATTTTAAACATCGAATTGATGTGAAAGTACCATCAGCAAGTGTTATAAAAGTGCCGATTCTGATGTCATTAATGGAAAAAGTACAAGCCAATGAGCTGAGTTTATCAGAAGAACATAGCTTGACGAATGCTGAGAAAGCTGGTTGGTTGGGGGAGGGTATTTTTATGAGTGCTGCGGAAGGTGAAAAATTTACAATCAGAAAAATTGCCGAAGAGATGATTCGGACGAGTGATAATACCGCCACTAATATTCTAATTCGTAAGATTGGAATGGAAACTATCAACCAAAATCTAACAAAGTGGGGAACAACAAAAACTCGATTGAACAGAGTGATGATGGATATTGAAGCAGTAAAGCAAGGACGTGAAAATTATGTTAATGCGTTGGAAATCAATGCTTTATTACGAATGATTTATGATAGAAAAGTAGCTAATCCGATACTTTGTGACGAAATGATTGGTATGCTAAAAAATTGCGAGGACACAACTACGATTCCGAGTCAACTTCCGAAAGATTTAGCCATTGCTCATAAAACGGGTACGCTCGCTTACGTTAGGGGCGATGCTGCTATTGTTTTCACTACTCAACCTTTTGTAATCTCAATCTTTGTGGAAGGGTTTGATAAAGAAGCAACCGCCGAAAAAATAATTGGTGATTTGGCAAAGATTTGCTGGGAAAGTTTGAAATAGGTTTTACAGAATCTGCCTTTTTGAACAAAAGAATGTCGTTCGCCCACCAACTTTTGAAATACTAATTACTTCGCCACAATCGGGGCATTTTCCTATTAAATCTTGTTTTTGAATACCCCAACCTCGTGCGTGAATGAGGAAATTTTTCGGAAAATCATCGTAATTGGCTTGGTAATCAATGGCGGTTTGAATGACTAATTTGATGGCTTTGTCAATCTTAACTATTTCATTATCAGATAGTTGACTCGAAGTGCGTTCGGGGTGAATTTTTGCTTGAAACAACACATCATCGACAATCCAATTGCCGATTCCTGCGACGGTCGATTGGTCGAGTAGCACCGATTTGATGGGAGCGTTTTTCTTCTTTAAGGTTTTACTTAATTCTTCTACCGAAATTTCGAGAGCATCTTTGTTGATTTTTTTTCGTGAAAGATATTCGTCAATGTTTTCTACAATACCAATTCGTTCAAATTTTCTTGGGCATAAAAATCCGAGTTTAAAACCATTGGCAAATCGAAAAACGATGCGAGCAAAACGTGGGGTATCTTCTTCGTCCCGGAAATAGGCCAAATCGCCTGTCATGCCAAAGTGAAAATGTAGCCAATACGTTGCATCGAGTTGAGCAAATAGGTTTTTACCGATGCGTTTTGTGCCAATAAACTGCTTATTTCGTAGTTTTTCTACCAAAATATCATAATCAGTTGTGAGAAGTTTGGTATCTTGCACATACACATCAGCAATGGGTTGATACAGACTCGTTTCTTCAAAATATCGGCGGTAGGTTTCTACTTCTGGTAATTCGGGCATTGAGGTTTTGCTTTTGGTCTTTCTGATTTAACCCTTTTTTATGGCTTTTGTTTGACAAAATTTTTTGTCGAAATGAAATTATCAAATATCTTTCCTAATTTGTATCCTATTCAACCTTAAAATAAAAAATGGCAAATCTGAATACAAAATTAAACAAAACCAACACTTACGATGCCATCGTGATAGGCTCAGGCATGAGCGGTGGTTGGGCAGCCAAAGAGCTTTCGGAGAAAGGACTAAAAACTTTGGTTCTCGAAAAAGGCCGCATGGTGAATCACATAGAAGATTACCCAACTATGATGCTCGACCATTGGGAACTCGAACACCGTGGAGCATTGACCGACGAAGACCGAAAGCGTCATCATATCCAAATCAGAAGTGGTTTTGTGGGTGAATCTGCTAAGCATTTCTTTACGAATGACTTAGAAAACCCCTATCAAGAAATAAAGCCTTTCGATTGGATTCGTGGCAACCACGTAGGCGGGCGTTCGATTACGTGGGGCAAGCATACGTATCGTTGGAGCAATTATGATTTTGAAGCCAATGCCCGTGAAGGAATTGCCATCGACTGGCCGATTCGCTACAAAGATATTGCTCCGTGGTATTCGTATGTTGAGAAATTTGTAGGAGTAAGTGGCGAAAAATTGGGTTTAGACCATTTGCCCGATGGTGAGTTTTTACCGCCAATTCCGCTTAATTGTTTGGAAGACCATTTTAAGCAACAACTCAAAAATAAATTCAAAAATCGTATCGTGACGCCTGGGCGTGTGGCTCACCTAACGCAACCAACCGAAGTGCATTTGGCTTTGGGGCGTGGCAAATGTCAGAATCGAAACCGTTGTTCGAGAGGCTGTCCGTACGGAGCATACTTTAGTAGCAATGCGGCTACTTTGCCAGCAGCCAATAATACAGGGAATTTTGTAATCAGACCAAACTCAATCGTCAAAGAAATTATTTTCGATGAAGCTACGCAACGAGCAACGGGCGTAAGAGTGATTGACTCTGAAACCAACGAAGTGCATGAGTTTAAGGCAAAAATCATCTTTTCGTGTGCCTCAACATTGGCTTCGACGCAAGTATTGCTCAATTCAAAATCGAGCCGTTTTCTGAACGGAATGGGCAATGATAGTGGCGAATTAGGTCATAATCTGATGGACCACCACTATCACGTAGGTGCAATGGGCGATTTTGATGGCCTTGAAGACCAATATTACAAAGGACGAAAACCCGCAGGACTTTTTATTCCGAAATACGTGAATATTGATGAGGCATCGAAGAACCCGAATTTCTTGCGAGGTTATGATTATCAAGGTGCAGGTGCTGGCCGAGCTGGTTGGGGTAGAGGTGCTGACCAACACGCCATTGGGGCAGATTTTAAAGAATCGCTCTACAAACCTGGTGGCTGGAATATGGGTCTAATGGGTTTTGGTGAAGTTTTACCTTACCACGAAAACAAAGTGACGCTCCATGAATCAAAAGTGGATAAGTGGGGAATTCCGCAGTTGGTTTTTGATGCTGAAATTAAGGATAATGAGCTGAAAATGCGTAAGCAAATCATGGCTGATGCTGCCGAAATGCTTGAAGCATCGGGTTTTAAGAATATTCGAACTTTTGATAATGCAGGCGGTTTGGGCAATGGTGTTCACGAAATGGGAACTGCTCGGATGGGCAAAGACCCAAAAACTTCGGTTTTGAATGAAAATAACCAAATTCATGCAGTGAAAAATGTGTTCGTAACCGATGGTGCTTGTATGACTTCATCGAATTGTGTAAATCCATCAATTACGTACATGGCCTTGACCGCACGAGCAGCTGATTTTGCAGTTTCAGAATTGAATAAGAAGAATCTGTGATTTAATTAAGAATTTAGAATTAAGAATGTGAAATTTCTCAATTTCTGTTTCATCTAATCAAAGAAAACTCATCATGAATCGTAGAGAATACATAAAAAATACTGCATTGGCACTGGGTTTGGGAGTTTCGGGAGTTGCTTTCTCCGAAATCTTCATTGCTTGTGCGAAAGATGCCAAATTAAGTTGGAAACCTGTTTTCCTTTCACCCAATCAGGCAGCCACGATTGCCGAAATTGCCGAAACGATTTTGCCTAAAACCAAAACTCCTGGAGCAAAAGAGTTGGGTGTACCGCAGTTTATAGATAAAATGGTCAATGATACAATGGATACTGCTGGTAAAGAAAAGTTTACGAAAGACCTCGAAGCATTTGATGAGGCTTGTAAAGATAAATACGGCAAAAACTTCGTAGAACTCGAACCAGCTATGCGAGAAGCATATTTGCTTGAACTCGAAAAAGATAACCCTCGCTCAGGCATGAGTTTATGGGGAATCAATCTCGAACCCGATGCTCCTAAACCAACGTTTTACAAGACCGTGAAAAGTCTAACGCTTTTTGGGTTTTATACCTCCGAAAGTATTGGTAAAAACGTATTAGTCTATGACCCAGTTCCTGGGGAATACATTGCCTGTATGCCGCTTAATGGGCAGAATTCTTGGAATGAGTAAAGAATGAAAACCTCCTAAATTAAATCACTCAATTTAGGAGGTTTTTATTTCAAGGCTTCTTCAAAAGTTCTTCAATCGTATAGATTTTTCCATTGACCAAAACGTATTTTACTCGTTGCGTGTCTCGAATGTTTTCTAAAGGATTTCCTTCTACGATACTGATATTGGCTATTTTGCCTACTTCCAAACTTCCGAGGTCTTTATCTACATTGAGTGCTTTTGCAGCATTGATTGTACTGGTTTGTAGGGCTTTAAAATTACTCAGTCCACTTTCTACGTAGTTCCAAATTTCTACATGTAAACTTGTTCCATAAGGCATAATGGGCGAGTCTGTTCCGCTGGTGATATTTGCCCCATTTTCCGACAATTTCTTTAGTGTTTTGCCAGTATTACTGTATGTTGCCAACATCGGAAGTGGCTGACTTCTCATTTGTTTGGCTGTTTCGAGCATGGCCGTGCGATAGTAAGCAGGATATATTTGTTTGAATTGTGGTGTATCAAAAAGTGATGTATCCTTCGTAATCAATGTCCAAAATCCACCTGAAAGAGCCAAAGTTGGCGTAATAACCATTTTTGATTGACTGATAATCTGTATCATGTCATCGTAGCTTTTGCCAGCGGTTGTAATTTTCGGTGAATATCCTCGACGGCTCGTAGCGGCAATGTGTTCGACCGCATCCACACCATAACGTGCCGCTGGAAAAATCTCGTGCGATGACACTGACATTCCGTTTTGGTGGGCGTATTCCGTAATTTTCTTCTGCCATTCGTCGGGCATTCTTACGTAAGTTTTTATGAGGTCATACTCTAACGTTTTTGCTCGATTTAACTCTAATTTTAATTGCTCTTCCGAGCCAATAGCGGTTGCCATGTTGTAATAAATTCTTCCACCATCGGTCAATGCTCCTGTCAGAAAATGAAATGGGCCAGGACGCTTTCCGCTGTGCCACGATTCTCGTTGTTCGACTGCATCGTAGGGGTCAGAACCTGGCTCTCGTACACTCGTAATGCCATAAGATAGCCAAATTCTGCCTGTTTTTTCGCCAAATTGAGAGTCGAGGTGAGCATGAGTCTCGAATAAACCTGGCATAACGGTAAGATTTGAAGCATCAATTTTTTTGAAATTTGCAGGATATGATTCTTTGTGAGTTTGAATAGCAATTATTCGATTATTTTCAATGATTATATCAACGTTAGTCAACAATTTTTCATTTTTGCCATCAAAAAGCTTTCCTGCATGAATCACCGTTTTTTCTTGCGATTTTGTAATCGTCCAAGTCAAATCTAAAGGAATATCTTTTTTGGAAGCATCGGCAATATTTACTTGACGAAGTTTATCAGTAGCCAAATAAACGATTGATTTTGAATCGCCTGTCCAAGTTGGGGCTTCGGCCAATTCGGTAGTTAAAGCACGAGGTTGTCCCACAAATTGTCCATCGGTGTTTACATCAATCACCCACAAAAGAGCATCTTTTACATAAGCCAGTTTAGTACCATCGGGTGACCAAATCGGGCCGTTTCGGTATCTCATTGCCATTGTTTGGTGTGGAAATGGCGTAGTTGTCGAAACGGATTCGCCACTTTCGGCATTGATCAATAAAAATTTACTCACGCCTTCACGGAATTTTGAAGAATAGGCATCTAAGGCGGCCATCATAAGATATTTCCCGTTGGGAGACCAAGTTGGTTGACCAGGCAAAAACATGGGTTTATGCACTTTTTTAACAAGACCTGTTTTCAAATCCATGATATTGAGCATTGTTCCAACGCCCAGCGTATTGCGTAAACCTTGTTTCAAAAATGCGATTTTTGTGCCATCAGCCACCCATGAACCTTGATTTTCGTCTTCGTCGGTTTTGGTTAGTTGCGTAACGTTTTTGGTTGAAAGTTCTAAAGTATATAAATCCATATTCCCCGATTTATCGGCCGAAAAAAGAATTTTTGTGCCATCAGGCGACCACGTAGGGTCGGTTTCGTAATAAATATCATCGGTAAGTTTCACAGGTTTCGGATTACCGATTGTCAGTAGCCACATATCGCCCAAAGCCACAAAAACTACTTGTTTTCCATCGGGCGAAACCACTGGGCAACGAATTCCTTTGACATTTTTACTACTTTTTCCATCAAAATCATAAGTTTTTCGTTGATAAACTGGCGTGCTGACAGTCAGTTTTACTTGAAAAGGAATTTCTGAGATTTGCTCATTTTTAGTATCAGCGGCTTTTATTTTACCATCAGAAGTATAGAAAATTTTGTTGTTGGAAACCCAAGAAGCTCGGAAAGGAAAGACATCATCACCTTGTTTACTCATTTGAACGATTTTGCCCGTTGCTACTTCTACTTTCATCAAAGCAGTTTGGCTTCCGTTGGCAATTTGATAGCTTACCCAAAAGCCATCGCTACTCCAAGCAGGAGCATTCGGAACTCCTTTGCCAGTTGCTGCCAATAGTTTTTCGCTTCCATTTTCATAGATAAGATAAATTCCCGCACCTTCGCTTCGGGTCGAGGCAAAAGCTAAGGTTTTATTATCGGGCGAATAAGCTGGGGCGTAATCATGGTCTTTGTTGGTGGTGAGGGCGGTCATTTCGCCAGTGGCGAGATTTTGTTTCCAAATATCATAATTACCGTTTCGGTCTGACGAACAAAGAATGCTTTTGCCATCGGGCGATGCAAAAGGCTCTCGGTGGTCGAATGGCCCAGTTGTGTGCTGTTTTAGGTCTTTTCCTTCGCTGTTTACGCTCCAAATATGAAACGTTCCCCCTCTGTATGACTGAAATATAACTCTTTTGCCGTCAGGTGTCCAATGGGGTTGGCGGTCGTCGCCCATGCCATCGGTGAGAGCTAAAGCATTGCCACCGCTCGATGAGATTTTGTAAATCGTGCCTTGCAAATCCAGTGCGATACTTTTTCCATCGGGCGAAAGACCAATGGCCATGTTTGTGCCTTCTTTCAAAACAATCTGCTTAGAGTTTAACTTTTGGGCCAAACTATTGACTGCAAAAAACAGCATAAAGAGGGGGATGAGTTTCATTTTTAGGTAGGGTTTAGGTAAGATGGTGATAATTAAGAATCAGGTGTTGTAATAAATATAGATTATCAAGTTAAACGTATTAAAAATTAAAGCCGTAGAACGGCGTAATATTTGTAGAAAAAGTAAAATCATTTCAATTATAAGGTGCATCGCACCGAAAGCATCAGTCGCCGCAATATCTCGGTGCGATGCACCTCAAATAATCAGTTTTACCATTTATGCTACAAATATTTGGGAGCGATGCTCCTCTTGAAGATTTAATGCGTTCAACCTAACACATTACTTCAAGGTAACTCAATATCGTTTTTTATTCTATTGAAAAGCAATGACGCTTAGGTAATTTCCTAAACGTCATTGTTATCAAATGCAATTATTTATAAATCGACATGGCATCAAAAACACCAGGAACTGGCTTTGGTGCAAGCGGATTTCCGTTGATTTCGTTTTGAGAATAAATAAATCTCCACGGTAAACGTGTGCCTGTACTTGGTGTTATTTTTACACCAACAGCACTATTTCTATTTCGGCGTTCATCATTCCAGCCAATGGTTTGGCAGTAGAAAGTTACGTATCTTTCTTCTAAGATTTCTCGTAATAAAGCATCATTTTTAGTGATATTATCTTTGTTTTCCATGCCACCACTTACAAAATCCGCATCCTCGTAAGGTAGGTATTTGAAAGTGAAGTTAGTTGCCGTTGTCGGATTGATGTATCCACCACCCGAATTCATAAAGGCACGGTATTCGTTCAAAAACTTTAGTCCATCAGCGAAATTGCCTGCACGTATGGCCATTTCTGCTTGTGTGAGTTTGTTTTCTTGGAAAGTAACCAATGGAAATGAGGCATCAACACTCATAAAACCAACTTGGGTAGCACGCTTGATTGTATTCGGCTCAACACGATTGGCCACATTGACACCTTGACGAAGATAATAAAAATTAAAACGAGCGGTTTCATCGGTTTTAGCATTTCCACGGTACGAACTCGTAAGCGTAGGGTCAATGAGTTTTAGTAATTGAGAAGCCTCACCAGTTTTAGTAACGGCGGCTGCATCACCAATACGGCTTACTGCCAAGAAGTTATAAATAAAATTCTGGTTTTGATTCAAGATAGTTCCATGCGGAAAATACATTGAATTTGCTGCTCTACTTACGCCTTTTGCGGCTGCGGTAGCTGCTAAGGCATATTCTTTAGTATCGGTATAAAAACGTGCTTTCAATGTGTAGGCCACTTCAATCCATTTTTTAGGGTCGCCGCCCAACAAAATATCAGTTCCTGCTCTCGGAATACCAACGCCAGTTTCGAGGTCAATAATTGCCTCATCCAATAGTTTTTGCATACTGGCATAGATTTCAGCTTGTGAGTCATATTTGGCATTTGGATAGGTCTCTAACTGTGCCGCTTGCGTGTATGGAATATCGCCGTAGAGGGCAGTCATTGTACCGATATTGTGAGCCATCAATACTTTTGTCATGCCAGCCATTACTTTTAAACCTTGTGGTTCGATTTTCTCTAAGATAATACGAGCATTGCGATGAATGCCGTAATAACTACTGCTCCACATACCATCAAAGTATGAACCAGCCACGTTATATACCTGAAAATCAGCCCATTGGCGGTCGTAGCCAATATAATATCCCGACCAAATACTTGATAGTAAGGAGTTATAACCTTCGTGTACTGATGCGGCTGCCAGTTCAACACCGGTAAACATTAGTTCGGCAGGGGCATCGGTTGGGTTATTCAAATCGTCGTTGAGGTCGCTTACCAACGATTCACATCCTGTGAATGTCAAGGTAAAAGAAAGTGCCAGTA
Organism: Emticicia sp. MM; assembly: GCF_001649495.1. Taxonomy (NCBI): domain Bacteria; kingdom Pseudomonadati; phylum Bacteroidota; class Cytophagia; order Cytophagales; family Leadbetterellaceae; genus Emticicia; species Emticicia sp. MM. Next base: position 21,859 of record NZ_LXHX01000108.1, read on the forward strand.
AAGAAATATATTTTTTCATTTTTTGTCGAATTAAAAGTTTAAAAATCGTCTATCAATAATTGATTCTTACTGAGAAAACCACCGATTTAGAACCTGGATTATTGAAGTAATCTTGCCCACGACCGTTTCCTGTTCCGTTAAGTGAAGTTTCAGGGTCGATACCCACCACTTTTGTCCACAAGAATAAATTACGGCCTGTTGCCGATAAACTTATGTTTCCTAACTTTAATTTTTCTTTCAACCAACTGCTTTTCCAATTATAAGAAAGGGTAGCTTCACGCAGACGAGTCCAGCTTCCATCCACAATAAATTGTTCTTGCAAAGCACTGAAACCTTGCCCCAGAGTAGTGTACCACGCTTGGTCGAGCAATACTGGTCCAGCACCGAAATCTCTGATATTTCCACGCACGGTTTGTCCGCCTTCAATAATCTTTCCATCGTAATTTTTCAAGCCACCCGCTGGAATCGTTACTTCATTTCCTACATCGGCATGTGTGCCAAAATTATACATGACCGATTGCGTATTAGGAGCAAACTGCGAGCCTTGGAAGGTTTCAAACAAAACATTGAGCGAGAAGTTTTTATAATTGATATTTGTGCCAAAACCCGCACGATATTTCGGATTTGGGTCGCCGATTACGCCATAAGTAGGAGCTAATTGCGGAAAACCATTGGCGTTAAGGTCTAAACTGCCATCGGTTTTGCGGAGGTAAGTTCCACCATAAAGTGCTGATAATGAATAACCTACTTTGGCCACCGAGCTCGTGAGTGTGCTAAAACCACCCAACACGATTTGGTCAGTTCCTGCTAAGTCTTCTACACGGTTTTTGTTCTGACTAATATTTCCAATCAATTGAATATTTAAGTCATTATTTTGGAAAACATCGGCTGTAATTTCTGATTCCCAACCTTTGTTCGACATCGTACCTGCATTGGTATAACGGCTCGTAAAACCTGTCGATGGCGAAGCGGCCACTTCAAGCAATAAATCTTTGATGGTATTTTGGTAGTAAGTATAATTTACTGAAAGTTTGTTTGAGAGAAAACGTAAATCTGTACCAATTTCCCATTCGGTCTTGCGTTCAGGGCGTAAAAGAGCATCTCCTTGTTGAGAAGATTGTACGAACGCACCGTTTCCGTAGGCTACACCACTGGCAGTACCGCCCCAACCGCCCGTAAATTCGGCCGTAACAAAATCAGTTGAGGTGCGGTAAGGTTGTGGTTGCACACCCACAATGCCGTAACCTCCACGGAGTTTACCAAAACTTAACCATTTTAAGCCTTTCAATGCCTCTAATTTGGTGAATTGCCAAGCTAAATCAGCCGAAGGATAGTAGAAGGTTCGGTCAGTTTTTTCACCAAAAGGTGAGCCAGATTCAGCAGCAATACCTAAATTAAGAAACATTTGGTCGTAGAAACCAAAGTTCGTTGTAGCATAAAGACGAGCTGTTCGGATACGCTGCTCGGTATCGAAAGGTGTACGGTTTACTGCCGTTGCATTGCTGGCATCTTTCGGGCCATTTGGTATCAAGAAATTTACCATCGAATACCCTAAATTCAGATAATCACGGTTGTTTACGTTCCAGCCAACAATATATGTTCCTGCAATTTTTGGCGTAATATCTTTTACCACACGAGCAATTAAATCGAAATTCAGTTCCGTTTCTTTGAGTTCTTCTTCTTGATAACTACCCGTGTAAGCACCGCCTGCCGAACCAACGGGGAAATAAGATTTTCGTTCATCAGTATAAGAATCTACCCCGCCTCGTGCCTTTAATTCAATCCACTTGGTTGGTTTGAAGTTGATTTCGGAAGCTGTAATGAAACGATTAACTATTGTCGGATTTTCCAATTCGTTGATAACCCAAAGCGGCGAATCGTAAATAGGATTATCGTTACCCAAATAACGACGATACGAACGCTGACGTGGAATTGGTGCAGCCGTTGGCGATGAATAATAAAAACCTTTGTAATCGCTGTCGTCAAAATCGGGTGGTGTTCGCACCATACCCAAATATAGACCATTGACATTCGAGCCTGTTTGAATACGATTTGAGGTTGATTTTATGTAAGAAGTTTTGGTCGAAACCGAAAGCATATTGCCAAACTTGCGGTCAGCATTTAGTCTAAATGTACTTCTGTGATAATCACTTTGCCCACGAATAATACCTTTTTGGTTCAAATCTCCGAGACTCATGTAATAGGTGCTTTGTTCATTTCCACCGCTGATACTCAAATTGTTATCGGCAAAAAAGCCCGTTCTGAAAACTTGGTCAACTCTTGCATCGTTGAAGATTTCTTTAGAATTTTTTTTGATGATTGGGTAATATTTTGTGCCATCTTCGGCCTGAAAGAATTGTCCAGTTGTATTAAATTCGTCGGCAGCACCTGAGCGGGTTTCTATCTTATCGCCCCATGATGTAGAAGAAGTTGGACTAAAAACGCCGTTGATACCTTGTCCGTATTTAGTTTGAAGTGGGTGAAGAACATTTACTTTATCAAATGAGACCGATGAACTAAACGAAATGTCAGGTTTTGAGCCGTTACGACCTTTTTTTGTCGTAATAACCATTACCCCATTGGCTGCTCTCGACCCCCACAATGAAGCCGCGGCCGCACCTTTAAGCACTTGTACATCGGCAATATCATTTGGGTTTAGGTCATTGAGGCGAGATTGCTGACGTACACCACCTGCGTTTTCTCCGATGCTACTATTGCTCATCGGAACGCCATCAATGATAATGAGCGGTTGATTATCACCCGTGATGGTGCTTTGTCCACGTATCTGAATATACGAACCAGCTCCAGGGTCACCCGAAGAACGAGAAACTTGCAAGCCCGATGCTCTGCCCGCCAAGCCGTTGATGATACCAGTTTCGCCAGTTCGAGCTAAAGCCACGCCCGATACTTTTGATGAAGTTGCTCCCTGTACATCTTTGTTTTGTTCAAAACCAAGAGCTGTTACCGAAACCTCCATCAAAAGCTGAGTTTCGCTTTTAAGTTTTACTTCTATTGTACTTTGATTTCCAATCGCAATTTCTTGCGTAGTCATACCAATAAACGAAACCACCAATGTTCCGCCCGTAGTAGGAACATTCATCGAGAAATTACCATCAGTATCTGTGTTCACACCAACTTTTGTGCCTTTTAGCAAAATGTTTACGCCAGGTAGAGCAGAATTATTGTCAGCATCGGTGACTTTTCCCGTAATTTTTCGGGTTTGTCCGTAGGTAGTCAGCACCGAGCAACCTAACAGAAAAATGAGTAAAAATGACTTCATAGGGCTTATTTAGTTTGTTTAATTGAAAAATCAACTAACAAAATCTAATACTGAAGCCACGGGAATGCAAATAATATTTTAAAATTATTTAATAATTCAAACTAATTATTTGTAAAATTATATTATTAACAAACAAAGTGTTAGTGAAAGATAGATGATTCCAAAGAAAGTACTGTTTTGTGGTTTTGAGCGAAATTTTTTAATGAAAATTTAATAGCAAAAACTTGTGAGTATTTTTACTGATTAGTAAAAGTTTTAATTTACGAATGGGTATTTTTTTGTGTGAAAATGGTGAAATGCCCATGAGAAAATACTTAAATGGCGGTTTACAGTGGTTTTCGACCCTTTATCCTCTATTTGGCCTGCTCATGAAATTCTATGATTTTCAGAAAAGAATTTGGTTAATTTTGTAAAATTTTCAGAAAATCTAAAATATATAACCTATGCAAAAAGCTCTGATAGTTCTGACTTTTGGCTTGTTTATGGCAAGTTGTGCCAAAAAGGCAGTTATTAGCTCCTCACAATCTACTAATGGTTCGTCGTATCAATACTCGGTTGATTTAACAAAAGTTGATAATGACAAATTGGAAGTAACGTTGATTAATCCAAAAATTAATGCCGACGAAATCACTTTCCGTTTGCCAAAGACGGTTCCAGGTACTTACTCGACCGATGATTATGGCCGTTATTTATCTGATTTTAAAGCCTTTGACTCGAAAGGTAATCAGCTTACTACTAATAAGTTAGATGTAAATAGTTACACAATTAAAGACGCACAAAAACTCCATAAAATCAGCTATAAAATTGATGATACGTGGGATTCTCCCGAAATAAAAGGCACTAAAATTTTTGAGCCGACAGGTTCGGATATTGTAGCTAATAAAGAATATTCAATCAATACGCATTGTTTCTTTGGCTATTTTGATGGTATGACCAAAGTACCTTATCAAGTAACTTTCACAAAACCAGTAGGTTTTTATGGTGCAACTTCGATGGTTGCAAAGAGCAGTAATGCTACGACTGATGTTTTTGAAATGGAAAACTACATGAATCTGGTTGATGCTCCAATTCTTTACACACAACCCGATACAACAGTTTTGAAAATCGGTGGTGCGGATATTTTGGTTTCGGTTTTTTCTCCAAATAAAAAAGCTACTTCTAAAGAAATCGCAGCTAATATCAATACTTTATTAGAGGCTCAAAAAGAATATCTGGGTGGCAAATTGCCAATAAAAAAATATGCGTTTTTGATAGTCTTATCTGATAATCCAAATCTGACGAGTTATGGAGCTTTAGAGCATTCGTATTCTTCGTTTTATTATTTACCAGAAGCCACTTCGGCCGATTTAGCTCAAACAGTGAAGGATGTGGCATCGCATGAGTTTTTCCATATCGTAACGCCGCTCAATATTCATTCCGAAGAAATCGGCAATTTTGATTATAACGACCCGAAGATGTCGAAACACTTGTGGATGTATGAAGGTTTGACCGAATATGCGGCTGGACACATGCAAGCAAAATATGGTTTGATTGATACACCAAAGTATTTGGATATGTTGCGTCAGAAAATCACCACCATGAAAGGAATGAAAGATAATCTGCCATTTACCGAAATGAGTGCCAATGTGTTGGATAAATACAAAAACCAATACATGAATGTTTATAACAAAGGTGCGTTGATTGGTGTGTGCTTAGATATTAAACTACGCCAGCTTTCGGGTGGAAAATATGGTACTCAAAACCTTATGCAAGATTTATCGAAGACTTACGGAAAAGAGCAGTCTTTCAAAGACGATGAATTATTTGATAAAATTACGGCTTTGACTTACCCAGAAATTCGTCAGTTTTTTGCTACTTATGTAGAAGGAAAAGACCCACTTCCGTTGGCTGAAATCTTACAAAGCGTAGGCATAGATTATTTGCCAGAGGCAACGGTAAAACAAGCAAGTTTGGGGGGAATCTCGATTGGCTTTAATCAAGCTACGAATCGTTTGAAAGTTTCGAGTATTGATAAAGTAAATGATTTTGGCAAACAAATGGGCTATAAAGCCAATGATGAATTGGTTTCGGTCAATGGCGAAGCTATGGAAATGATGAAGATTCAATCTATCATGACTGAATTTGGTACTAAAACTAAAGAGGGCGATACCGTAACCGTTGAGGTTGCCCGCAAAAACGCCGAAGGCAAAGAAGAAATCATAAAACTTTCTGCTCCAGCAATTTTGGTTGAAGCAAAACAGAAAAATGTATTGAAATTGGCTGAAAATCCAACTGCCGAGCAATTGAAGCTGAGAAATGCTTGGTTGAAACCTTGATTTTTGAACATCATAATCAATAGAAAAGGTCCATCTCTGAAAGTTCGGAGATGGACCTTTTTATTAAAAATTATGGTTGTATTCTCCAAAAATCACCCTGCCCGCTCTTTTGCATGAGCTTGAAAAACAAAGGTCGTCGGCTTCTCCAATCAAATATAAACCATTGTTTATAGTGGAAATACGGGCATTTCCATACAGATGGGTACGAAAATTGGGTAATCCAATTGTTTGAAAAGATACATCGGTATTGTATATTCCAAAAGTTGTTACCTTAAAAAATTCACCAAATTTTTCAGAGGTATCAAGCACTAAAACTTTGTCGTCATCAATTGCCACGGAAACTCCAAAATAAATGTCATAGCGTGCAGTTACAATTGGATTAACCGAAGTACTCAACAGGTCAGTTGTGGTGTTATAAAGATATAACCCTGGAGTATTATTTTGCCCACCAACAAGCACTAAATTTCCACTAATTTCGATATTTTGACCTAAATAAGCTAAATCTCCGCCATTTATTGTTTGTACTAATGCAAAACTCGAACTTGTATTTCTATACATCTGTATTTTTCCATTTCTAATATTTGGTGGAATATTAAAATTTCTCTTACCTGAAAGAATGGTGGTAGCATCTTTAAATCTAACAACCATGCTTGAGCCTTCGTTGGCTTGCCCACTGCTCTCGATTATTTTCTGAGAAAGTGTCCAAAACGTAGTAGAATTATAAGTATAGATGTAAAAAGAGCCAATACCAGATACACTTGGAGATACAAGGTCATCGCCTGGCGACGATGTAACTATCATTGGAATTGACGTTATTGTTGGATTTATAAAAAAATCAATCGAACTTCCAAACAAATCGCCTGTGGAGGCATCCGACGGTATTATTTTGGCTTCTTGAGTCCAAACACCCGCAGCCCTTTTAAACACATAAACCGCACCTGTGTTTGAGTTACAACCCGTAGCCCCTACAATCAAATAATCACCTTTCAAGATAACGCTTTTACCAAAATTATCATTGGCTTGTCCGTCGGCAGCTACTAATTTCTGCGTCTGCGACCATGTTTTTGATGAAGTGTTGTATGAATAAAGATACACCGCACCTTGATTGGTGTTGCTGCCGTTTTCGGCATTTAAAGCCCCAACAGCTGCCCGATTATTTGGTGTATCAAGGCTTACGGCTCTACCAAAACCATCGTCGGCGGTACTATCAGATGCAAACACCGTTTGTGGTTTTCGGTCGGTAATCACATCATTTGATGCACAATACCAAGTAGAAGTATAATAAGTACATAAATTTTTGCGGTCTTGGTCAAAAACCATAAGTCCATCAACAGGAGTTGCTATATTTAACCTTTCCACCGAAGTCATCGTCGGGATTTTATATCCACGCTGATAGTCATTACTTGTGCTTATCATAGCAGGGTTTTCATCAGTTCCAGGGCTAATCGTGATGCTTTGCGAGAAAACTACCTCTTGAATATTAAATAAAAGGAATAAAATAAGTGTCTTTTTCATAGTAAAATTTAGTTTGCATCTATCACGTGCCAACGTTGTTCTGAACCATCATAAATTAGGGTAGAGCCACCACGAATTGATAAAATATTGACTGAGCCAGAAGTCGTTTTTATTCGGTTAATATCTGTTGAGTTGAGGTCTTCGTTTTCTAAGCGAATTGTAAAAAAATTAGTCGGATAAATCCAAATCATCATGCCATCTACACCACCCGCAATACCCGTAATCGTGATAGTTTGAGATGCCATAGCAACACCAGTGCAAATAATAGAAGCCCCATTTCTGTCTAAATTATTGACTGTTTGTGTGGTTAGTGGCAAAACCTTTTTCTTTTTGATGACCACATCGCCGTTAATATCTAATTTAGCTGTTGGACTGGTTGTGCCTACACCCACATTCCCCGTGCTATCAATAGTCATTCTTGTGGAATTATTTCTTGTCCTAAAATCCAGTGCTTTTCGCTCTCCACTATTATAAATGATTCCGCCACTATTCAAACTCGAAGGCAATCCAAAAAGTAAACCTGCTTCATTGGCTTGAGGATTCATCATCTGAATATAATTATTGCTATTATTTTCTAAGATAAGTTCATTGGCGGGCGTTCCGCTTATGCCCGATGAGCCATTAGAAACATGTAGCCTTGCTTTTGGAAATGAGGTTCCAATCCCTATGTTTCCTGTGCTTGACTCTATCTCTAATTTTGCAGGTAGAATATTGGCAGCTACAAATTGGAGATTATTATTTGTAGGAGAATTTCTGACATTCCAATTTGTGGCACCATTACTTTTGAATCTCAGAGCGGCATCACCATTGAAAGCATCAATATCAATTGTCGAAAAACCAGAAGTAGATTTACTTAAAACCCCAATTCCATTGTTATGCAAAATATCTAATTTAGCAGTAGGATTTGTTTGCCCGATTCCAACATTTCCTGTAGATGAGATTCTCATTTGTTCTGTACCATTTGTCGAAAAAACCAATGGTTGGTTGGTTCGGGCATCAATAGAAGTATTGGTCGGTGAAAGCGTGATACTACCTTGGCAATAAGCAGTTTTTGAAACTGTAAACAAGAGATAAAATAAAATTTGTTTTTTCATTAAAATGTAGATTTGGCACACTCAATAGATATTCATACAAATTTACTTTTAAGCTAAAACTCACACAATCCCCCGAAATTTGTATTTTCAATATCCCCGAAAACTGGTATTTTTTTATGTGGCTTTGGATTTAACCCTTTATTGGTTTAGTTTTATTCCACAACACCCAAAGCTTGCTATGTATAAGTTTATAATAAGTCTTTTTTTGTTCGTTTTTTTGCTGAATTGCCCAGCAATTGCCCAAGAAGACCGCATAAAAGTACTTCAAGATAGCGTTCGGTTATCTAAAAATGATAGCCTCAGATGGCTACATAAACTATGGCTCGCCAACGAAATTTATAAAAAAGATACTGCCAAAGGAATTGCTGAATTTAGGCGTTTAGAAACAAGCAAAGAATATAAAACTACTCGCTGGAAACAGTTACATTATCATCGAATTTGGGGTTACGCTTATTTTGAATCTGGGCAAAATGTAGCTTCGGTTATTGAATTAGAGAAACAATTATCGTTGCTCAATTCTTTCTCAAATTATAAAGAAAGACAACGACAGAAAGCCTTCATTTTGGGTGATTTAGGAGCAACTTATGTGAACATGAGTGAATATGATTTGGCTCAGAAAAGTTTGGAAGAATCAATAAAAATTCAGAAAGAGCTAAAAAATGAATCAGGTGTTGCTACCAATTTATTCAATTTGGCTTTCATATTTATTGATACTCAACAATGGAAACAAGCTTATCAATATTTGAACGAATGTGATGAAATTTCGAGAAGAATTAATATTGGCTGGATAGCCACCATCAATCGCTCACGATTAGCTGCAATTTGTGCGAAGCTCAACAGATTTGAGGAAGCAAAAAAGTTACTTTCTGAAACAGAAAAACTACTTCTAAAAGCTAACTTTGATTTAGAAAAAGTATATTTCCATAATGCCAAAGGCGATTTGGAATTTCATCAAAAAAAATATGCCGAATCGCTCCGTCACCATCAAACGGCCCTATCCATTGCTCATATCTGGAATGACCCTTACTATGAAGTAGATGAATACATTGCCATTGGCGAAGTTTTTCAGAAACTCAATCAGCCCGATTCGTCATATAGATACTATCAGTTGGCTTTGAAACTGGCAAAAGATAAAAGTTTTATGCCAAAAGTAAGGTTGGTTTTAGAAGATTTGGCAAGTTTATATGAGCAAACAGGTGATTATAAATCAGCAAATGAATACCGTAAAAAATGGGCAGATTATAACGAGGCGTTTCTGAAAAAGCAAAATCAAAACCGTATTCAGCTCAATGAAGCACTTTTTCGTTCAGCCCAAAAACAAGAAAAAATCAATAGCCTCGAACAAGAAAACCAGCTTAGAGAATTACAAATCAAGCAACGTAATTATCTGCTCATTGGGTTGATAATTAGTATTTTAGCAGTTTCATTGTTGGCTTTTTTATATTTCAAAAATTACAAAAAAGAGAAGTTACTGGCACAACAAAACTTTGAGATTCAGCAACAGAAAATCCGAGAACTCGAACAAGAAAAACAACTCATCAGCATGAATAGCATTCTGAAAGGCCAAGAAGAGGAACGTAGCCGAATGGCAAAAGACCTCCACGACGGACTCGGAAGTATGCTCAGTGGAATCAAACTAAACCTTTCGGCTATGCACCAAAACTTTATCATTCAAGCAGGCGAAGTACATATTTTTGAAAAAGCCCTAACTCAACTCGACAGTGCCATTGCCGAAATGCGGCGTGTTGCACACAACATGATGCCCGAAGCACTACTAAAGTTTGGATTGCACGAAGCCATCCAAGATTATTGCGACAATATCAATCAGAATGGCACCCTGAAAATGCAATTTACGGCCATAGGTGATGGAAAAAATATAGATTCTACGGTGCAAAAAGTGCTTTACCGAATCTTTCAAGAATTGACTAATAACGCCATCAAACACGCCCAAGCCAAGACAATTTTTATACAAATCAGCCACCATGAGCAAGGAATCACCCTGACTGTTGAAGATGATGGAAAAGGCTTCGACACAACAAAAATAAATGGTGCTGGGCTACAAAACGTAAAATCAAGAGTAGATTATCTAAAAGGAACGCTTCATATTGATACAAGCCCTGAAAATGGCACATCAATAACTGTTGAGATTCCGAATTAAAAATGACACACACAAGAAACACCCCTTTAGGGGTAAGGGGTATGACCAAAATCGCCAAAATATTAATTCTCGATGACCATTTTATGGTTTTAGAAGGGCTAAAGTCAATATTAGCTCAAAGTGCTAATATTGAAATAATTGCCACTGCCGTAAATGCTTTTGATGCACTTTTTTTATTGAAAAAGCATTTAGAAGTAAATTTAGTATTGACTGATATCAACTTGCCTGATGTTAGCGGAATAGAGTTTTGTGCAAAGGTAAAAAAAGAATTTCCGCACGTACAAGTAATAGGAATCAGTACTTTCAAACAACGCAGCTATGTATCACAAATGATGCAAAACGGAGCGTCGGGCTACGTTGTGAAAAGTGCAAATGCCGATGAAATCATCTTTGCAATCAAAGAGGTTATCAACGGCAGGTTTTATTTTAGTAGCGAAATCAATACTGTTGAAACACTTATTTCACCAGATTCTGCTCCTGCACTTACACGACGAGAAAAAGAGATTTTATCGCTTATTGCTCAAGGTATGACTAATAATCAGATTGCTGAGAAATTATTTTTGAGTCCATATACCATTGATACCCACCGCAAAAATTTACTTTTTAAATTTGAGGTTGCTAATTCAGCCCAACTTATCAAAAAGGCTACTGAGGTGGGGCTGGTTTGAGTGTTTCAAAATCGCACATCCTGAATCTCTTTTGTTCGCTCAAAGAGAGCCTTAGCAAACGGACAAAGCGGTAGAATTTTAAAATCATTAGCACGAGCATAGTCAACCGCTGCCATAACAAGTTTTTTGCCTACTCCTTTGCCTTCAAATTCAGGAAATACTTCGGTGTGGTCAATGATAAACTTATTTTCGCCCGCCCAAACATACGTCATTTCGCCTGCAATTGTATCATTTTCAATGGCTTTGAAGATACCATTTTTTTGATTGTTCTCTTGTGTGATTTCCATAGTTTTATAAAATTGAAGTCTCTGATAAACAGAGACTTCGGTAAAATGATTTAATTGATATCTTTCCCTTCTTTCAATTTTGCAATTTGTGCCTCTAATACTTTTTTACCTGCTTCATTCGGTGTTTGTTTCAAGGCCATTTCGGCATATTTCACGGCATCCATAAATTTTCCTTTGGCCGAATAGCCACTCATCAAACCACTGTTTACTCCCAACACATCACCATATCGTTTCTGCGAAGCCAAGAATACTTCCATTGCTTTGTCAATACGTTTTTGAGAAATAAGCTGACGACCATAAGTTGTATATTGATTAGCCGTAGCGATTTGCAAAGCTTCATTCATCACCGAATCTGCCTCTTGTACACGGTTTAGCTTTTCGTAAGCCGTAGCGAGGTTGCGTAAAGTCACGAATGTTATTTGCCCGCCAGTGCCATTAACCGCTTTTTTGCTCCAAACTAACGCTTCATCTAAATTGATATTTTTACTAAAGCAATACTGAGCTGCCGACATCACAAGTATAGGATTGAAACCTTTGCGGCTTGTCAGCTCTTCTCTGATTCTGGCCAAAACTATGTTATCAACATCTACCTCAACCTTGAATGGAACCGAAACTTTCTCCCATTGCATGGCTATCACACACGATTTTTCTTTATGATCGATAAACTCATATTTCAAAAACTCTACACTTTTATCCAAAGCAACTGGTTTCACGTTTACTCTCAAAACATCATCTTTTTCGTCATAGCTGAAACTTCCCCACGCTTCGGTTTGTTTCGAGAAAATGACTGTTACGTTTTCGGCACCCATTGCCATGAAGATTCCGTAAGTACCAGCTTTGATGGGCTGACCTTCAACTTTTACATCATGTTCAAATGTAATTGTCGTACACTCATTTGCACCCGCTCTCCACGGTGAGTTATTTTTGCCAGTAGTAAAATTACCTGACGAAAAACCATAGGTTACGGGATTGCCATCACCATAAATTTTGCCTTCACGCTTATTTACATCGGGACGGCTATATTTAATTGTAATAGATGTGATACCAACTTCTTCCGAAATGGTAGCTCTGGGATTATTGGCCGATGCAGGCAAGTCTAATTGTGCCTGTGCAATTTGAAGAATACACAAAAAATGAATAGCCAAAAGGAGTATTTTTTTCATAATAGAGAAAGGATTAGAGGGTTAAATTCTTTTTAGATTTTATTTTCTCTGAATTTTATATGCTTAGAGAAGTAAAATGAAAAGTAAAAATAGTATTTGTTATGAAACTATTGATAATTACCTCCTAAAACTTGATAACTTGTCTGAAGAAATTTGAAAATAGTTTACCGTAAATATGCACCAAATCTTCAATTGAATTCTTTTTAAACTATAATTCAGAATTTTGTATAAATATCTTTCCTCCAAATAAAATTCTTTAATCATGGAATAGTTATATATATTAACGTTTCAAGACTATTGTTGTTTTTCATAGAAATGCCTTATAATTAACACCTTAGATGGCCTTTTTATCATTTCATTAAAGATTTTGGGCGATACATTCCTTGCGAGTGTCTAAAAAAAATACAAACTTTTATCCAAACACTTGTTTTATAAAAATATTGATAGTACCTTTGCACTTGTATTAAAAAAGGCACATCTGTATAGAGCCTCTGCGTTCATAAAATCGTTTCAAAGAGCATTTCTCTTTCAATCAATTTCCTTTCAGGGCAGCAACAGATGGTTCTCATCGTTCGCTTTATCATTTTTTTTCGGCTATCGGGGCAATCCACGGTTTTGCGTGAGGACGACAGTGACGTTCCGACTAAAACATTTTATCCTTAATGGAACAAGTAAAATTTTCTGACCTTCCGGTCTCAGAGTACATCCTGCGTGCAGTTGAAGAAATGGGTTTTGAGTACACAACTCCAATTCAAGCACAAGGTATCCCAGTTGTGATGCGTGGTGGCGACTTTATTGGTCAAGCACAAACAGGAACAGGTAAAACAGCGGCATTTGGTATCCCTGCAATCGAAGCAGTTGATGTTGATAGCAAAAGCACACAAGTATTGGTAATGTGTCCAACTCGTGAGTTGGCTCTTCAAGTAAAAGAACAAATCCAGAAATTAGCTAAGTACAAAAGAGGCCTCAATGTAGCTGCCATTTATGGTGGTGAATCGTATGAGCGTCAGTTTTTGGCTTTGAAAAAAGGTTCACAAATTGTGGTCGGAACGCCTGGCCGTATCATGGACCACATCGACCGCAAGACCTTAATATTGAGTGATATTAAATTGGCGATTTTGGATGAGGCTGACGAAATGCTTAACATGGGCTTTAGAGAAGATATCGAAAAAATCTTATCTTTCGCACCAGAAGAGCGTCAAACAGTATTGTTCTCGGCAACAATGTCACCAGAAATCCTTTCGATTGCGAAACGTTTCCAGAAAAACCCTGAAATCGTTCGTACCTTGAAAACTGAGGTTTCAAACGCAAACATTGAGCAGTTCTATTTCTCAGTTCGTCGTGAGGCGAAAATGGAGGTAATGACTCGTTTGATTGATGTACATAACTTGAAATTGATGTTGGTATTTGCTAACACAAAGTCAAAAGTTGACGAAATCGTAAGTGATTTGCAGATTCGTGGCTATGCTGCCGAAGGCTTACACGGCGATATGCGTCAGCAAGTACGTACACAAGTAATGAGCAAATTCCGTGCTGGTACAACCACTATCTTGGTTGCAACTGACGTAGCTGCTCGTGGTATTGACGTATCGGGTGTTGATGCAGTATTTAATTATGATGTACCACAAGATTTAGAATATTACGTTCACCGTATCGGTCGTACTGGCCGTGCCGGAAAAACTGGAAAAGCATTTATGTTTATTTCAGCACGTGATAGAGGTGCTTTACGTGGTATCGAAAACTACACAAAAGCGAAAATCGAACAAGGAACAATTCCTACGTACGCTGAGTTAGTTCAGACTCGTCACCAAAGATTTGTTGACCAAGTAAAAGAAACGCTTACTGCTGGTGTTGATGCTTCTTTCGACGGGATCATTGCTCAATTAAACGAAGAAGGCTACTCTGATGCACAAATCATGGCTGCTTTGATTAAAATGCAAGTAGGTGAAGTGAAGAGCGAATTCTCTGATAATCAATTATCTGATTCATTCCGTGAGTCGAGAGGTGGTGATAGAGATTCAAGATTCGGTGGAAACAGCCGTGACTCAAGAGCTCCTTATGGACGTAGAGAAGGAAGCAATAGCTTTGGTGGAAGCCGTGACGGTGGCCGCCGTGATGATGGCGTACAACGTGAACGTCGTTTTGAACCAAGAGAAAGACGTCAAGAAGGTGGACGTGGCTCTGGCAATGCCGACATGGTACGCTTATTTTTGAGCTTAGGCCGTAAAGATAACGTTGCTCCAAACCATATCGTAGGTGCAATTACATCTGAAACTCGTATTGCTGGTCGTGCGATTGGACAAATTGATATTTACGACAAATTCAGTTTCGTAGAAGTACCTCAAGCTGACGTGAAGCGTGTATTGGAAGGAATGCAAGGCAAAACTATCAATGCTCGTCAAGTGAGTATGGAAGTTGCTAAGTAATAGTTGATTGTGGGTGAGCTTTTAGTTCGTCTATGACAGTAAAAAAAGCGAAGTGAAAGTTTTTCGAGACTTTTGCTTCGCTTTTTTTGTGGAACTATCGCCCAATTCTCAGCCCGATGGTTGTAAACCTGATGCGACCTTCGCCTTTTTTTAAATAGACATCGCTTGTAAGTGGGTCGCCAATCATTGCGGTCGAATTTCCAAATGATGAGTATAGGTTTTGTCGCCAAAATAGGTGAAATATCTTGTATGCAAAATCCAGTTGGATTCCAGCATTAAGATGTCCGAAGTTTTCATAAGACTTTGTAGTGCTACGACCTTGGACTTCGTCTCCTATACTCAAATTCAAGTATTTTGTTCTTTCTATTTGGTGTAATTTTAAGCCAACAAAAGCACCAGGGCTAAACGAAAAAGTATTTTTACCTTTGTTGTTTAAGAAATAGAAAGTAGGCTGAAGTTCGATCGATAAAACTCCGAAAGTATGGATTCGGGGTAATGCCTGAGATATCAAAGTAGTTCCATCTTTCAATGTATATGTTTGAATAATGCTATTTTTCTTTGAATCGGCATATACGAGTTCTCTTTTTGCGACATCTGCCCATTTGAAGTTTTTGAGTGCCTCATTTGTTCCTCCAAGTACATTTACAGAAGCTGGAATACTACCTTCCGACCGATAAAAATTATATTGTAGTCCTTTTCTTAAAGCAAAACCCAAACGGTTATTAAACTTTTTGATATTACTGTGAAGTATCGAAATACCGAAATTTAAAGAATTATTTCCACCATCAAAAGTTTCATATCCGAATGAATTAGCTCCCGTAAACCTACTTACATCATAGTAGCCCAAATCAAGATAAGCTACGTGCAAGTTGATATTGGTTTTCTTGACAAAATATTTCCATTTCGTGAGATTAATCTGTGGTGTATCTAATTTATAGGTTTTGCCATCATAATCTTTTATGACCATTTTTTTTGTTTTTGTGGACATTTCTTCCAGCCCTTTGTTCATTTCTTTGAGGGCTTTATTAAGGTCAATTTTTTCTAATTCTTTCAAATCAGCTTTGGTTTCTCCGTAGATTATTACTTTCTTCTTCGCACCGACGTTGATGATGATTGTGTCTGATTTTATTTCGGCAAAAGCATTGCCAACATAGCTGCCAAAGCAAGCTATCAAAAGTAAAATTTTCATAAATTGTTGCTTTTAAAATATTAGTAAATTGTTGTAGAATCTGCCACGAAACTGTTCTTAAAATAAGCCCAAATTTTCTTTGGCCTAATGTTTACTTCCTCCCATTCAAACTTTTCGCCATTGCTGTATCGCTCAATTTGCTGGAAAAACCTGCCAATTATTCGCTTTTTCCGTTGTGGTTTCAAGTCTTCTTCTATCGGAATATTCAGTACGATTACATGGTTGGTAGGTATATTTTCGGTCGTTGGTATTGTTCTTTCTGTCAGTGTTTCTTGTTGCAAAGACACTTCTAATTTTGGTTCTGAAAAGGTATTTGTTGTACCTTCTTGTGTGGATTCAGTAGCTGTACTTTTCGTGTTTTCTTCTATAAAAAGCTTTGGTTTTTGTGTTTTTGTATATAGATTCGCATGAGTATTGCTTTTTTGTATTTCATTGTTAGGCTTTGAATGGATAGGTTTATTAACTGATTTTATTTTAGTTTTTGGTAAGAGAATACTAATAATTTTTGTTTTTTCGTTCTTGTAAAAGACCAAATACAAAGCCCCAAATCCTATTAAAATTGCTATCGAAGCAGCGTATTTAAAATAGGAGAATTGGTATTGCTTGGTTGGTTTTATTGTTTGCCAGACTTTAGTTGTATCCCAAACTGGCTCATCTTCGTCATCAAGGTATTTCGAACGAATTAGTTCATCAAATTGTTTTTCTTCCATGCTCATAATTCGTGCCGATTAGCTTTTGTTGTAATAAAAGTCTTGCCCTATTTGCCTGCGATTTCGAGGTGCCAACGCTGATTTGTAGCTGAGTAGCGATTTCTTCGTGCGTAAAACCTTCAATGGCAAATAAATTGAAAATTGTTCTGCAACCCGACGGTAATCTTGCAATTAGTTTATCTATTTCTTTGATTTCTAATTCTTCAATAATGCTTGGTTCTATGGATAATACAAAATCTATTTCGTCGGTTACTAACATTGAAAAATTTACTTTTTTTTTAAGAAAGCCCAGGCTTTCATTGATGACGATTCGCTTACACCACGAAAGAAAATGGTTTAAATCACTAAAATCTTTTGCTTGCTTTATTGCTTCAAAAATTTTGATAAAGCTATCACTCGTTAAATCCTCGGCATCGGCTCGTTCACGTACATATCGGTAAGCAATTTTATAAAAAATGCTGCCATATTGCTCAAAAAGTAACTTTTGTGCGTTAGTTTTTTGTTCTTTAAGTTGAGATATGTGGTAAAATTCAAACAAATGATAGGGGTTTCAGTGTATAAATGAATAAGGGAGCCTGAAGGTTGGAATCTTAAATAAAAAAAGCGAATAAAAAGTAGTTAATACTTTCAATTCGCTTTTTTATCTTTATTTCTGTACTTTTCTTGAGTTTGAAATGGCTCACCTTCTTATCTCAGAAAACTGATATGCCATACTTTTTGGGAAATATTTTACTTATTTTTGATTAGATATAATCATTTGCCGAAAGGCAGCCACAATTTCAATTGCATCTGGGTTGTCTATTTTGATAATCAATGAAGTAAAGTAAATTTCTCCTTTATCGTCATTGCCCATTTGCATATCAACTTTAAAGAAAGAAGTACCTTTATACCAATCAAACCATTGATTGAATTTTCTGAAACGTGCTGATGCCCGATTATCGGCTGTTTCGCAAGCATAAACTACGATTCTGTCGTGTTGTTTGAAGAAATCTGAGAATAGTATTTGAAACACGTTTATCTAATGGAGGATTGACTTTATTGGGATTTTCAATTGGTATTATTGAAAATTCAAACGTTTTTTCTTTGAAGGAGTGATGTTCTTCAAAGATATACCCGCTGGGCTTGAAAGTTATTTCATAAATAATGCCATATTGGGTTTGAAATAGGTAAGAGTTAAACTTTCCACCCACAAACTCAAAATCATATTTAGGCAATGACTGGTGTTCCTCTTTCGGCATTTCTTTTTTTCAATTTATTAATTGCCTCTTTTATTGAAGGGTCATTTTCATAAGCCCACAGAACTTCTTTTTGGGTTTGTCGTTTGCTTTCGAGCATCATTTTAGCAATCTTAACTCCTGGGTTTTCGATTTTTGTTTCTTCGTTGGTCAGCATATTTTCAAACATTTACTATACAAATCTATAACAAATTTTAAACCTAAAAAATTGCAAACAGTATTTATGTAGAGTTCAAGCTGGAAAAAGAAATTTAAAATATGGCACCCTATATTATCTCAGAAAAGAGGTGTGCCATATTTTTGAAAATCACTTCACATACTTCTCCTTCACCGTCATTTCCCAATCACCCAAACTACCGTAAAGTACCATTGAACCGAAGCGGAATTTATCAATGATTTCAGTGCCTTCCGAAACCGAATCGTAAAATTCTTTATCGACTGGCAACTCAAATTCTATGGCATTTACTGCATCTTTGATGTGCTTTTTGATACTCAATGAAAGATGCGACTGCTTCAAACGGAGCTTGAGCATATACTTTGGCCCTTTGGCATTTGCACCGTCTTTGAGTGCTGTTACTTGGGCAGCTAAGGCTGCATTCTCTTTTTTTAGATTTTCGAGTTCTTCATTATTTCCGCAAGAAATAAGTGAAAATACAGCAAGAATTGTGATGATTGTTTTCATTGTGGTGATTATTTAGTGGTGAATTAAACCAAATCCCAGCCTTTGCGAGCCTCTCTTGAAAGCAGAGCGTTGGCATCGGCATCGTGTCGGAATTTTTCTTTTTTAGGATTCCAATGAAGCTCTCTACCCAAACGATATGAAATCAGACCCAAGTGCATTGGCATTGTCATTTTTCGTGCATATTCGAGGTTCGATTGTGGTTGTGTACGGTTTTTTACGGCCGTCACAAAGTTCTGCTGGTGTCCTGCTGAGCGTATAATGGTTTTCGGAATTTCGGGAATATCACTCATCGTTACACCATTAATTGTTATTTCTTTACTGCTATAATCACAAATTAAAGTTCCTTTTTCGCCCTCAAAATATGCCCCAATACCTCGCTTTTCTGCCCCTGGTACATTCGGCGGAGTTGATGTCCAGTAGAGTTTGAGATCTTCAAAATCGTATTCAATATCAATCCATTTCGGTGCATCGCCAGTCCCTTCGGGAGCTTCGCCTTTGGCACTGATGCGAGTGAGGTTTTTTGGGTCGATTGCCCACCAAACTACATCGGCAATATGGCACCAAAAATCTTGAAAAACGCCACCCGAATAGTCAAGAAAATAGCGGTACGTAAAGTGGCATCGCTCGGGCGTGTACTGCGAGTAGGGGGCTGGTCCAAGCCACATATCCCAATTGAGATTGGCTGGAGGCGTTTGAAAATTTGATGGCCCCAAAACTGGCGGAAAACCTGTTTTCCATAGTCTAACGGTTTTTACTTTACCGATTGCACCCGATTGTATGATTTCGGCCACTCGGTGGTAATTTTCGCCTGCGTGTATTTGTGTGCCAAGCTGAAAAATTCGGTCATATTTTTTCATGGCTTTTAGCATTTGTTGTCCTTCCCGCACATTATACGAGAGCGGTTTTTCGCCATAAACATCTTTTCCTGCTTGAAATGCCATAATTGCTACCTGCGAATGCCAGTGGTCAGGTGTGGCACAAGTGATGGCATCAACATCTTTGCGTTCGAGCAGATACCTGAAATCTTCGTAGGTTTGGGCTTTATTGTCGGGGTGTATTTCTTGGAGAACTTTTTGAGCTTTGGCCAAATGATTTTTGTCTAAATCGCATAAACCAACCACCTCAACTTCGGGTAGATTCGCAAACCATTTAAGGTGTTGCGTTCCCATGCCATTGATGCCGATGTGAGCTACTCGCAGGCGGTCGCTGGGTGCTACTTTTCGGGCAAAAGTTGGAGTAAAAGCCAAGCCCAGAGCAGCGAGGCTGGTTTGCCGCATAAAATCACGGCGATTAATGAGAGTTTGCATTGAGTAAAGGTATTTTTAGGCGTTGAATATTGTTTTTTACTCGTCAAAGTTGTCTTATATTTTGGTCTTTTCAAAATACAATCGGTTTAAACTGAATATCAACCCTTCGGTTTCGTTCTCGGCCTTCCCAAGTATTATTGTCGTAGGTAGGAGCATCGAAAGCAAAATCTTTAAACTTTATTTTTTCCTGCGGAATATCCATTGCTTTGAGCAGGTCAATCACTGAGGCACTTCGCATTCGACTGAGGTATTCGTTAAATTCACGTCCGCCAATATTATCGGTGTGGCTCATAATATTGATTTCGTAGTATTCGAGGTGCTTAATGTTCTTCACAAAATCATATAAATCTTGGGCTTGTTGTTTGCCAATGTAGGCACTGCCGCCACCAAAATAGATACTTCGTACCATTTCTTTTACTTCCTGACCAAAGGTAGCAGTATTCAAAGAAAATAAGAGTAAAGCCAAAAGCGTTTTCATGTGATTGTAGTTTTGAACAAGTGCTTCATCAAATTTATGAAAAAAAATACTACAATCGTTCAATATTTTCATCAATCCAATGGGCGTGTTCTTTCAGCCAAGATTTCATTCGACTGATTTCTTTTTCGTGCGAACCTTTACTTGAATTAGGAGTGATTCTTTCATTCAGAATATCCCATCGCTCAAAGTTTCGTGTCACCATTCCTTTTTCGGTGATTTCTTTGTTAAAACCATCAATCGTTCTATCGAGTTGATTATCAGATAATTGTTTTGCTCGCAAAGCCTTCCATCTTATAATAAGTTTGTTTTTGAAAGCTTCATCTGAGACTAAACGTTTCCACCAAAATGGCACAAGCCAAGCATCGCCCGAACAGTATTGGTTATACTGAAATACCCATGCGTGGCGATTCATACCATCACAAAAACCATTGTCAGAACCAAAGGCAATGTCAAAGTCCCAGATTGGACCCATTTGTAATTTTTGGCCTCGATCTTTTTGCAGATAGGTACTGAGTCGGTAGCCATCGTGGTTTTGCATAAGTTCGGTTAAAATGAAAAAATCAATAAAGCTATCAACATCAATGTAGTTTTGATAGCCCTTTTCTCCATCTTTGAAATTTTCGGCAGCCAAGGAGCTTTCAAATGCCGAAATGTAGTTTTGGATGTATTTTCGCTGAATAGGATTGATATTTTTTACCTTCGGATATTCATACAAAAAATGGGTTTTGCTCCTTTTGCTGAGTTTTCCTTTGGCGTCATACTGTGACGTAAAAGAGTTTTCTTCGTTATAATCTGAGTCATTACGGTCGTTTCCTACGGTTTTATCAATTTTCAAGATATATCCACCCGTAATTTTCTCGGCAGTAGTATCGTTTTTGCTCAATTTTGCAATTTTTATTCGGTCGTTGTCTTGTTTGAGTTTTTCCATTAATATATAAAACCCTAAGTATTCACCATTGATTTCTAACTCCACAAATTTTGTACGGGCGGCATATCGACCAATGTCGTTTGAGAGTTGATATGCAACGGTATTTCGGAGCAAAGTTTTATCGCCGTAAGGCCCATGTAGTACCCAAGCAGAGTTTTTGGGGAAACCTAAAAGTGAGGCTGCTGAAGACTCGTCTTTGACATTCCGAAGGTCAAATCCATACGATTTTTTTTCATAAAACATCTGAGAAGTAGCTCCACGAAGCTCAATTCCGATAGGCGACTGAAAAACTGTACTATCTTTTAGCACGATTTTTATTTCGGCTATTCGCTTTGGGTCGTCAACTATTTCTTTAGTAGATTTAATGATGATGTACGGAACGTTTTTGTTCTTGGGTGTTTGCAGAGCGTAGTCCTTCTGATGCGAACTATTACAGTTCAGCAGCCCCCATACAATGAAGAGGGTGAGAGTTAAAAGTAATTTCATTTTATAGCTTTTTCAATTTGTGCTGTAATTTATAGATTTCATCAGAAATCCACAAAAAAAGCGTAGCAAGTTTTGAGTTGCTACGCTGAAGTTTTTAAGGAAGACTTCCCTTCGAGGGGGACGCCCAGTTGGAAGTCTTCCTTTTTATTCAGTCAACTTTACTCTTCATAATAATACCCAAAGATTATTCCCATTTCGTCTTCGGTAGTTAGTCCGAATCTTACGGTTTTATCGGAAGTATTATTATATGTAATTCTTGAAGTTAGACCTTCACCTTTTTTGAGCGAAATATTGGGCAAATAGTTGATTTTTTCGGGGTGTTCCCAGTTGGTTGAGGTATAGACCACTTCACCGTTTCTTGCACCTCCTTTGATTAAAATCTCAAATTTTTCACCAAATTTATGGGTATGCGAGAAGAGCATCACGATTTTTACGTTTTTATCGAAAGTAAAATCTTTGCTTATCACTGTGCGAGTTTTGGCAGGAATAGTCAGGCTTTGATTGCCGAAATCAATCACTTTCAATACATTTTTTACTTTGGCTTTTGGTGTGGTGTAAAGATTGATATTTACTTCGCCAGGAATTGCTTTTGTGCCTCTATTATAGTAATGTGAATTCATATCAAAAGTAGCATTGGCAGGTACTTCAACGGCAGTTCCTTCGGGGAAAGTATAGTCATCGTTGGCCTCGCTACCGCCAAAATTGAATACATGATTACCCATTTGAGCAAAGGTAACGACATTATAAGAGCCATCGGGATTACGTAAATCACGGATTTGGTTGATTGCTCCAAGATTGGTGTTATTTCGGAAACCATACAAAATAAAATGGTGGCTTCCCGGACGCATACTTATTTGCATACGATTGACATACACGGTTTCGGTATTGCCCAGTAGTTTTCTGACAAACAATTCTCGCTCAAAATTGGGGGCAACATCAAATTTATCCAAAACCATTTGGAAGCCAGTGCCTGCCGCTGGAGGTGGTAAGCCCAAGAAAATCGAAGTACTTGGAGTAGTATCATCAAGTAGAGAAGCGTCGGCTACACTTCCAGTTTCGGGAGCTCCTGCTTCAATCCAACGTCTGATAAATTCGATTTGCCCGACCGAAAGTAAATCTCCTCCGAGTGGCATAACCAACCCATAACTTTTACCACTGTGATGAATTGGGTCGGTGAAAAGTTTATGATAAAGCAAACTTTCAAGTGATTTGAAGGCCTTCACAAGTTTAAATCCATCTTGTACTGCATTTTTGTTGACGGGGGTTACCTCAAATAAATTTTTGTAGGCTTGTCCTTTGGCCAGAACCAATTTGTGTTGGGTAAAAGTACCATCAGATTGGGAGGCGTGACAGCCTATTGTGGCACAACTTTTAGTCAAGATTTTATCTTGAATTAAATCGAAACTGGAAGTATTTGCTGCGATTTGTTCTTTCTGAGTGCAAGAGTTCATCAAAGTTGCAGTCAGCACTACGGCAGCAGAGAGTGTCGATAAAAGTGTATATTTCATAGAAATTGGTCAGTAGAATCTTATTCTTAAACGAATATAGCCCTAAAATGTTACTTTTTGACCAAAAACTTGATGAAAGGTTTAGTTTTAATGGATAATTGTGAATGAATAATTGAAAATTAGGCTGGGTTTAATGGAATTGAGAAGGTACTTTATCCTTTATGAGTCATAATTAACCATTAATAATTCATCATTTAGAAAGTTTCTCCCGCTGACCAACATACAGCCCAACAATCACTAATGCAGTACCGAGAAATGTGTGGTAAGTGATGGGTTCATCAAGTAAAAAATAAGAGTAAGTAAAGCCAAAAATTGGGCATAAAAATAAGAAAAAAGAGGCTTTTACCGCATCAATTTTTAATAAATATAACCAAAGATTTACGGCAATAATTGAAACTGGAACAATGAGCCAAAACTCTGATAGATAGAAGATTAGGTCGTAATTGTTTGGCTTTTTGTGCATTAAAAAGGTAAGTGGAAGCATGAGTAAACCACCCAAAAACACTTGCCAACCATTAATGGCCGTACGTGAAAGTTTCCAGTCGATGTTAGAATAATAAATAGTGCCGATAGAGTAGGAGAGCATACACAAAAACATATATAATAAACCCAGTGGCGTGGCATAACTATTTTGAATGAGCGGATAACAAGCCAGTCCCACGCCAATCATACCCAAAAGTACAGCCATCCACTCAGAAGATTTTACTTTTCTACCCAACCAAACGGCCGATAATATACTGATAAAAAGCGGGTTAGTGGCAGTTGAAAGACTGCCGATTCCAGCCGCAACTTCGCTTACTCCCAATACAAAAAAACTTAGGTAGAGCGTAACGTTCAATAAACCAAAAATCGTCAGTTCTTTCCACTCTTTGCCTTGTGGAAGTCGGTCTTTTTGAATGAAAAATGAATAGGCAAGCATACCAACACCTGCCACCAAAAAACGAACTTGAAAAAGCACCAAAGGCTCAACCGAACGCAAGCCAATTTTGGCCGCCGCCGATGCCGACGCCCACAAAGCGGCAAAAAGAATACCGAGAAGTATAGTTTTTAAATTCAAAACTTATGATTTTAGACCGACCAAAGATAAGGCATTTTGGGTGGTTTGTTGCACAACTTCTTCGAAATCTCTTGCTTTGATTTCGGCAATTCGGCGAGCCACCAGTTCAATATACGAAACCTCATTACGCTTGCCACGGTAAGGAACTGGTGCAAGATAAGGAGAGTCAGTTTCGAGAACCATGTGTTTTAAATCAATATGCGGTAAAATCGTGTCCATTCCGCCGTTTTTGAAAGTTGCCACTCCACCAATTCCCAACAAAAAGTTGATTTCGATGATTTTCTGTGCTTCCTCCAAATTCCCCGAAAAACAATGAAAAATACCTCGCAAATCTTCCCAACCAAACTGTTTGATTAGCTCAATACAACGCAAAATAGCATTATGTTCGTTGTTTTTTGAGTTGCGAGAATGAATACAAATTGGCAAATTATATTTCTTGGCCAGAGCCAGTTGACGTAAAAAAACTTCTTCTTGCTGAGCCACAAAAGTCAAATCCCAGTAGAAATCAAGGCCAATTTCGCCAATCATGATAAACTTTCGGCGTTCGAGCCACTGCTCAACTACGGCCAATTCTTCCTCAAAATTTTCTTTTACATAGCACGGATGCACGCCCATCATGGCATGGCAAACGTTGGGATATTGTTGTTCGAGAGCCAACATACCATCAATGGTTTCGTGGTCGCAATTGGGCATCCAGATTTGTTTTACTCCTGCCGCAAATGCACGTTTGAGCATGGCATCACGGTCTTCATCAAATTGCTCATCGTAAATGTGAGCGTGGGTTTCTATCATTATTCTTTGGTTTTTTGCTTCAAAATATCCAAATATTCAATCACTTGGTTGATTTGTTCGGTGCTTAGTTTTTCTTTCCAACTCGGCATTTTACCTTTTCCGTTGGCAATAATTTCATAGTTTTCGGTGTTTGTCAGTACGCTTTTTTGAAGGTTTTTTGCTCCTAAAAGTCGTTTTGTGCCATCTTTTCCATGGCATTTTGCACAGTTTTTCTCGAAAATCTCTTTTCCAATAAATTCTTGCTTCTTATTGTTAAAACTCATGGCTGACAAGCCAATGGCAATCGAAATGATGGTTGTTTTCATGTTAAATTTTTAGTTTTTATTTGAACACAAATCATTTACGTTGGTTTTGTCAATGAAGATTCAAGAGTGACGAAAACTTATGGTATCAAATTATTCAACAAAATTACGATTGAAAAATCAAAAACCTTAACTTTGGCAATAAAACCATTGATGAATGAAAGTTTCGGTAGTAATTATTACGCTTAATAATGTTCGTACGATTAGACAAGTTTTGGAGTCGCTAAAAGGTTGGGCCGATGAGATTGTGGTGGTAGATAGCGGAAGTACCGACGAAACCGTAAGTATTGCCAAGGAGTTTGGTGGTAAGACTCAATACCGAAAATTTGATGGTTTTGGTACACAAAAACGTTTTGCCGTTGACCAAGCCCAAAACGACTGGATTTTTATCGTAGATTCTGACGAAGTTGTGAGCGAAGAATTAAAAAAAGAAATTGATATTGCTTTGCAAAGCTCTGAATATCAAGGATATATGATACCCAATACACTCGTTTTTCTGGGAGGAGTCATGCGGTATGGGCGTGAATATAAAATGCCTCATTTACGCCTTTTTAATAAAAAATACGGTAATTATAACGACCGAGAGGTTCACGAAGATGTGGTTTTGAATGGTAAAATTGCTACGCTAAAAAATCACGTTTTGCATTATAGCTATGCTGATTTGGCAGAGGTTTTTCAGAAAATGAATAATTACTCGTCTCGTGGGGCAAACGAATTATATAAAAAAGGTAAAAAGGCTTCTTTGATCAAAGTGGTGACGAAATTTCCAGTTACATTCTTTACTGAATATTTTATCAGACTCAATTTCTTAAATGGTTATCGTGGTTTTGTTTGGTCTTTCACGCAGAGTGTTTATGCTACGATGAAATACTTGAAATTGAGGGAGGCCTATAAGATAATGCTTCAATGAGCGAATGAGTGAATGATAGAATATTTTAATTATTTCATTCATTCCTCATTCATTCTATCATTCACTCATTCAGAACGGGCGGCGAACCGCTTCAAAATTAAATTACATGACCAAAATCGGATTAATATCAGACACGCACGGATTTCTTGATGAATCAGTTTTTATACATTTCAAAGACTGTGACGAAATTTGGCACGCTGGCGATATTGGCTCGCTCGAAATCATCGAAAAATTGGAAGCCTTCAAACCAACTCGTTTTGTATTTGGTAATATTGATGAAAAAGAGATTCAGTGGAAAGTGCCTGAAAATCAAAACTTTACGATTGATGGGCTTGACGTTTGGATGACCCATATTGGTGGCAGCCCACCCAACTATAATCCTGCTGTGAAGAAGCAGTTGAAAATAAAAACGCCCGATATTTTTGTTTGCGGACACTCACATATTTTGAAAGCTATGCGTGACCCTAAGCAAAATAACATGATTTTTCTGAATCCTGGGGCGGCAGGAAAACAAGGTTGGCATAAAATGAAAACTTTGCTTAGATTTACGTTGGACAGCGGAAAAATGTCTAACTTGGAAGTCGTAGAACTCGGCTTGCGAGGAAAATAACACTTGGCCCTCAACACTATGAAAAATTATCAAAAATACATATTTACAATCTTATTTTTGTGGTTTGCGTTTTCGGCTTCTGCTCAGCTTACGCAAGCAAAACGTATTGAATTTGACCGCCGAAACGATATTGAAGAAGAAAATGTGGTGATACCTCTCAAAGAAAGTGGCGTATTGCTCATGCAGTCGAAAATTGAGCCTTATCGACAAAAATCGACTTACGATTTTTATAGGTATGATAGTACACTTACACAAAATTGGAAGGCTACTTTTGTGCCTGACCCCGATTATGACTTGATAAAAACTTTTAGAAACGAACAATTTATGTACGTTTTGTTTAAGAAAACCGATAAAATTGATATAGGTGTATTGCGTATTGATGTTGAAACAGGCGATAAATCTTATGCAGAAGGAAGTTTGCTAACCAGCATGGATATTGAGCATTTTGTGGTTTTGCAAAGTAAGGCGTTCATTGGTGGAAAATATAACGACCGTCCCGTGGTAGTGATGTTTAGTTTTTTTGATTATACCTCAAAAGTGCTTCCCGAAGTTCATAGCAATAATCTCGCTATCAATGAATTAGATGTTGATGAACACGGTAATTTTTTATACTTAATGCTAAAAAATGACCGAAATTGTCAATTCATCGTGAAGAAATATTCTTATGAGGGAAAGTTGATAAAGAGCTTTTCGTTGGGAAATCGGGATACTACACCGATTTCGGGCGAAGTGCTAAACATTGATAAAGAACACCCAATTTTAATGGGTAATTATGCCGATGGTTGTTCACTTTTTGCACTCGGTTTTTATGTCCAGCAGCTAAACGAAGATTCAAAAATTCAGTATATCAATTTTGCTGATTTAGATAACTTTTTCAGTTTCTTAAATGCCAAAAGAGAAGAAAAAATCAAGCGGAAAATCAGAGAAAAAAAGCAGAAAGGGAAAGATGTAAAACTGCGTTATCGTTTATTTCTACACGATATTATTCCAACAAAAGAAGGATGGCTGATGTTGGCAGAAGTTTTTTATCCTGAATATAAATCGACTCCCAATACCGCAGCATGGAGCAATTGGAGAAATTATCGCATCGGAAATGATGTCTATAATAATTTTCGATACTCGCATGCTATCGTTTGTGGTTTTGATAAATCAGGGAAATTGATTTGGGATAATAGTGTTTCGCTGAAAGACATTGAAAGTAGTGAATTGAATGCTAAAGTACAGATTACGCACCACGACGACTATCATATTTTGGCGTATCCTGACGAAAAGCTTATTCGTACTGCCGTAATTCGAGGCAATCAAAAAGTAAAAAACTTAGAAAATTTTGACCTAAAAGCCAGTTCAGAAGCCGATAGAATTGTTGATGCTGAACGTACAAATTTGGCTGCTTGGTACGGTAAGAGTTTTTTGGCGTATGGCTATCAGAGCGTGAAGCGGAACAATGAACTTATTAATTCAAGTGTTTTCTATATCTCAAAACTGACTTATGCTTTGAAAGAAGAGAAGTAAGTATTTGTTATCGTATGACTTTCACTTTTAACTTTTTAGCGAGCTCTTTACCTTTTTCATTGGGCATTAAATACAATGCTGTCGAAACCCAATCAGATGCTGTACCGTTTTTGGCAATGATGCTTATTTGATGGGGTTCGGCAAAGCCGATGCCAGTTTTAGGGTCGAGAATATGAGCGTATTTTTTACCATCAATTTCTACAAATTGATAAGCATCGCCCGAAGTTGAAATTCCAGAGTTTTTTAAGAAATATTTCTCATTCTTGATGATAATCTCCCAACCTTTGGGCGAATCAGCGGGTGAATTTGAAACAACGATATTACCACCAGCCTCAATCAATGCTGATTTTATGCCATTTTCTTTCAAAATCTTCATCATTTTATCTTCGGCAAAGCCTTTTCCAATTCCTCCAAAATCGAGCCTCATACCCTTTGTGTTAAGCATAACAGACTGATTTACCCTATTGAAAACTATTTTTTCAATACCAATTTTAGCTTTAGCTTCGCTGATTTGAGTGGGTGTAGGTAATTGTTTTTGGCGTTTCATGCGTCGCCAAAGTTGCGTGAGTGGGCCAATTGTTACATCAAAACTTCCATCTGATAGTTTAGCTGCTTTTACCGATTCATGCAGAATATTCCATAAATCGAAGCTCACTTTAATGTAGTCGCCACTCCCTGCGGTGCGGCATAGCGTATTTACTTCGCTATCTTCTCGATAATCGCTGAGTGTTAGATTCAATTCGTCAAGTCGAATGAAGGCTTTTTGTGTAGCGTTTTTGGCCGATAGAGAATCTGGGGCATAAACAACCACCCGAAACATCGTTCCCATTTGTGGGTGATTGAATTCAAAACGTTTCTGTGCAGATAGTTGCAAAGACAAAAAGAGGAATAGCCCGAAAAAGCTATTCCTCTTTTTAGTTGTATTTCTCGAAAAGAAAATATTCATTATTTCCGTTGTCTGTAAACTAACAACCATCAACTAATTATTTAATCTCAAATAAAGCATCTGCTAAATTAGTATTTGCTTGAACTTTAGATGCAGTAAGAGCCAATTGAGCCATTCCTAAATCTTGATTCAATTTGTGAGCGAATTTTACACCACTTACTTCTTTGTAATCAGAATAATCAGAAGTGATTGTTTGGCTGCCCATTGGAGTTTCGGCTGTAATTACTTGGCGTAGTTTCAAGCCAGTAGCTGCATCATAAAATTCAGTCATTTTAACTTCACCCACTGCAACTTCAAGTTTGTGTGCTTCTACATCACCTACTTTCTCTTTGCCTATATAAGTTACTTTTGCTCCAATAGCTGTATAGTTTGCTTCTGGAACAATGTAAGACTGCATTGCAATTGCTTTTACTTTTTCTGGCTCAGTAATATCTTGCGAACCTTGCATTCCGCCAACTTGTGCTTTTACGCCATCACAAACTTGCTTTTGAACTTCACCCATACCAACGATACTTACTGACTGGAGGAATTTATTAGTTGGTTTTTTCTGAATCAAAACTTCCAATGATTGTCCTTGGATTTCGCCAGTCATTGTCATTGAAAAATCCTTTATTTTGGCGATAGCATCGCTGCCACCCACTGCTTTTACATAATTAGCTATTACTTCGTCGGCAGTTTGAGCAAAAGATACAGTGCTTACAAACAAGGCAGCTAATACGATACTAATTTTTTTCATTGTGTTTTTTGAGTATAGTTAAAGTTTAAAACTGCAACAAAGGTGTAAAACCGCCGAATATATTCCAAATGTTTTTGTGATAATTGGTGTTTTTATAAATTGGGAGGTAGGTTTTAGGGATTAGCAGTTTTGCATTCAAACTTTTGCTGTTTTCACCTAAAACCTAAAAAAGCAAATAAATGCCCGCTCCTGCAAAGTATCCCAGCAGTGCCAAAAGCGAAATACGCTTCAAATACCACAAAAAATCAATTTTTTCCATACCCATAACTGCAACCCCTGCTGCTGAGCCAATAATTAAAATACTACCGCCCGTGCCTGCACAATAGGCCAAAAACTCCCAAATTCGGTGGTCGGTCGGGAAGCTATTGAGGTCATACATTCCCATTGTGGCGGCTACTAATGGAACGTTATCAACAACCGCCGATGCTAAACCAATGAGTAAAATGATTAAGTCTTGATTACCAATAGCATCGTTCATGGTTTCTGCTAAGCTTTGTAAAAGTCCTGTTGATTCTAAACAACTGATGGCCAACAAAATACCCAAGAAAAACAAAATACTGCTTGAATCAATCTTGCTCAAAGCGTGCGAAGCAGTGAAAGGTTTGCGGTCTTCTTCGTCTTTTTTGCTGTGTAAAATTTCACCCACAACCCAAACTACTCCCAACCCAAGCATCATGCCCATATAGGGTGGTAAATGAGTGATTGTCTTGAAGATTGGCACAAAAAGCAGCGTTCCGAGTCCGACAAAAAACATGATATTGCGTTCTTTGGAAGTTGTTTCTACAAAATCACTGTCTTCAATAGGTTGATTATCAATTATTTGTCCTCTCATTGTATAACTTAAATACAGAAGTGGAATAATTAACGAAACCAAACTTGGAATAAATAAACTTTGCATGATATTGGTGGCCGAGACTTGTCCACCAATCCAGAGCATGGTGGTAGTTACGTCCCCAATAGGCGACCACGCACCACCTGCATTGGCTGCAATGATTATGATTCCTGCAAAAAACTTACGTTGATCAGCATCCGAAATGATTTTTCTGAGTAAAGAAACCATCACGATTGCCGTTGTAAGATTATCGAGAGCCGCCGAAAGGAAAAAAGCCAATAAACTGATTGTCCAGAGTAAAGTGACCGATTTTTTGCTTGAAATTTGATCAGTGATAATTTTAAAGCCTTGATGAGCATCAATCAGCTCAACGATGGTCATTGCTCCAAGTAAGAAAAACAATATTTCGGCAATAGCTGCCAAATGGTGCGAAAGACTTTCTTGAATAGCATGGCTTTCAGTACCACTTAGTGCATAAACCGTCCAGCAGATCGTGCCGACGAGTAGGGCAGAAGCCGTTTTGTTGATTTTTATTGGATGCTCAAAAGCAATGGCTAAATAACCAATAATAAATATGATTGTGATAAGCATGAGTTTTTAACTAATGTTTAGACGCCAAAAATACAAATAAATAAAAGGTTTATCAATCTTTTACAAGACTCTATCAAGCCCCGTAACCATTCATTCAAAAAAATAATTGAGCAGATGAAAGTATTTCTCTATTTTTGCTCAACACTTAATTTATTTCACAAATAAACCAATAGTAAAATGAACAAATTAACCCCTTTTGCAAGATTTCTGATAATGCTTGTAATTCTTGGAGCAATATTTTTCGGTGGGAAGTATGTCCTCGAAAACACATCATGGGGCAAAAATATGCTTGCTAAAAGCACAACTGAGCAAACCGATACCGAGACAAAAGCACCTGAAGAGGGTCCAGCTTCTGAAGCTTCGAGTTCAGCAAGTTCATCATCATCAAGTTCGAGCGATACTGAAGCAACTGCTGGCGGTAGTGGAAGTTTCAGCTATGTAGCACCAGAGCCAATCAATGGTAAGTTGAAAGGTGTAGTAGAATTGGGAGCGAGTGGATTCAACTCATTTATTGTAAGAATCGACAAAAGCAAAAACTGGAAACTCGAAAAATCAGAGTTTGGCAATAGCTTAGTAACTGAAAATATGGCAACTGATGAAGATATTCGTGCTGGTTTGAAGCAATACATTGGTAAAATGCTTGATTTTGGCGTGAGCGGTCGTGATATTCACTTTGTTGTGAGTTCGGGTGCAGTAAAAGCTGATGTTACGCAAAAAATCATCAAAAATCTAAAAGCCTTAAATTATTTTGTAAATACAGTTTCGGCTGAGCAAGAAGGTGCCTTAGCTTTGAAATGTGTACTACCAAAAGATTTTGAAGAAGAAGCTTTTGTAACTGATATTGGTTCGGGAAATACAAAAATTTCTTGGATTAAAAGTGGTGGCGTTTCGGCGGTTGAAACTTACGGAGCAAAATATTTCCAAGATGGAACGGATGATGGTAAAGTATATGACGAAGTAAAAGCCAAGTGTGCAGGAATTCCGAGTATGAAACGTAAAACTTGCTTTATTATCGGGGGAGCTCCATTTTCGATGGCAAAACAAGTGAGAAATGGCAAAGAGCGTTATACGGTTCTGAAAGCACCAAAAGATTATAAAATGGATGATGCTAAAGGAAAAGCGGGTGTAAATATCTACAAAGCTATCAAAGATGCTACTGGTTGCGAGCAATTTGTGTTCGACTGGGACGCTAACTTTACGATTGGTTTCTTGTTGAATTTACCTTAATTTCAAAGAACATAAGTTTAAGCTTAACGTCGGCAATGTTTTGAACCTGCCGACGTTTTTTTATGACCAAAAATTTTCAACTTTCCCGCAAGTTTTATTTAATTTTCACATCTAATATTCAATACCAAAGCAAAATACATCTGTTTGGACGAAATACAACTCATTACTGATTTACAGAAAGGCTCGCAAAGTGCTTTCCGTCACCTCGTTGATTCATTTCAAAACAAGGTGTTTAATACAGTATTGTCAATCGTGCAGAATGCTGAAGAAGCGGAAGATGTATCTCAGGAAGTTTTTATTGAAGTTTTTGAGTCGGTTGCTAAATTTAAAGGAGAAGCAAAACTTTCAACTTGGATTTATCGAATAGCAACAACCAAAGCCTTAGAGCTGCATCGCCGAAAGAAAGCCAGTAAACGCTTTGCATTTCTGACGAGTCTTTTCGGAGAAAATGATGAAATTGTGCATCACCCTGCCGATTTTGAACATCCAGGGGTTGTGTTTGAAAACAAAGAACGATCAAAAATATTATTTAAGCATATCAATCAATTGCCTGATAATCAGAAAGTTGCTTTTACACTATGTAATGTAGAAGGACTGAGTTATCAAGAAATTTCGGAGGTAATGCAACTGTCATTGTCATCGGTTGAGTCATTATTATTCAGAGCAAAAACAAACCTCCGAAAAACATTAAAAGAGTATTATGTGAATCAAAGCATATAAGAAAATGAAAAATCAAGAAGAAATCGAACGCCAAATAGAGGAAACGTTAGGAGCATTGGAAGGAATGGAGCGAGCCGAACCTCGACCATTTTTTCAAACTCGTCTTGAAGCCAGAATGCAACAACGCTATGCTCCGCTACCAAAGTTTATGGCACGGCCAGCTTTTGTGTGGTCGTTTTTGGCTTTGGTTGTTTTGCTGAATGTTGGGGTCGTGATTCGATATAGCCAGAAACCAGTTTCGGAACCACAAAATGCCAATACTTTTGCCAAAGAATACGGCTTGGGGGCATTTGATACTAATTTATAAAGTCATGAAAGAAAACAATAAATACAAGATACTTTGGGCCGCTATTGCTGTGCTTTTGCTGCTCAATATCGGTTTGCTTGTTTGGATATCTTTCTTTTCAAATGGTAATTTAGCACAGCCAAAGCGTTTGTTTTTGGAAACTGAATTGAAGTTTGATGAGAAACAAACAGAGGTTTACCGAAAACTTCGCCACGAACACGCTCAGCAAATGCGTAGCTTGCGTGAGAGCGTAAAAGAAATGAAAGAGGCATATTATGCTGATTTAGATAAGTCGATTTCAGAAGATTCTTTGAGAGTAAGAGCCAATCAAATAGAAAGTAAAATGGCCGATGCAGATGTAATTACTTTTCGTCATTTTCAGCAGGTTCGCCAAATGTGTACTCCCGCTCAACAAAAACATTTTGATGAGGTCATTCTCGACCTTATTCGTTCAATCGACCGCCCAGGCCCTCCAAGGGGTGGCCCACCACCCAAGAGTGACCGTCCGCCGATGGATGATATGCCAGCACCGCCACATGAGAGATAAGATTAATTGCCGAATTTATTCGGTGAAAAAAACAAAAAATACCGCAAGTTTTTAGAAGTAAGTGCATCTAAGTACTTAAATACTAAAAAATCATTGACCTAAAATATGTTCTATGGATTGAATTTTACAAGTAAAAATGTTTTCACCTTTTCAAAGTTTCACTTTAAAAATCAACTCCAATGGAAAAATCAATCATAGCAATCTGTGTAGTAATGCTTTTGGTTTCAGCTTGTGGAAATGAGTCTGACTTATCGCCAACTACTACAACTGGTTCGACTACCAGCACAACCAATGCAAGCACTTCGCTCGAAATCTTTAAGAAGATTTACGGAGCAACTGAAGTTTATATCGAAGGAAATTACGCCATTATCAAAACCAATGGTTTGCCAGACCATAAAAGTCCATATTACAAGGATACTCAATGGGCAACCGCAAAGTATGAAGCCTATAATGGGACAAATACAAAATTTGCACTAAACCCCAACCGAATTACTTCGCAAAGTTTGGTTTTTAAGATTCCGATAAACCCAACAAAAGCAAGTTCTACAAGTGCCACACCACTCGGTCCGATTGGAGTTTCGCTCAATGGCGTGCCGTTTTTTAATCAATATGCAGCTATGAATGCCCCATTAACTAACGAAATTAATGGTTTTGACCAATATAACGGGCACCCACAGCAACAAGGGCAATATCATTATCATGTTGAGCCAACTTACCTAACTGCTCAAAAAGGTAAAGATGCACTTTTGGGCTTTTTGCTGGATGGATTTCCTGTTTATGGGCCGCTTGAAAAAGGCAAAACCGTAACCAATAGCGATTTAGATGGCTATCACGGACACTCGCATGCTACTACCGAATACCCGAACGGTATTTATCATTATCATATTACAGACGCAGACCCTTATCTCAATGGCAATGGTTTCTATGGCACGGCAGGTACTGTATCTAAGTAGTGTTTGGTTATTCTTGGTTGCTTGTCAACAACCCCAAAAAACAATAATATTACTGATGAAAGTAGAGGCCAATAATACTGCTTTTTCACATAATCAAGGTGTATTGTTGTACGAAAATAAGCCTTTTTCTGGTAATCAATTCTTACTTTTTGCAAATCAAGATACCGCCAAAGTTTCAACTTACATAGCAGGAAAAGAGCAAGGTTGGAGTAAAGTTTGGTACGAAAATGGTCGATTATCCGAAGAACGTTATTACGAAAAAGGGAAAAAAGAAGGCACACACCGAGCATGGTGGCCCGATGGAAAACCCCGCTTTGAATATCATTTTAAAAACGATGAACATCACGGCGAGCAAAAAGATTGGTTTCCCGATGGAAAACTCGCTGAAGTGTTTCATTACGTAAATGGTCACGAAGAAGGTCAGCAACAAATGTGGTTTGATGATGGCTCGCTCAAAGCTAATTATGTCATAAAAGACGGTCGACGATTTGGCTTACCAGGTGTAAAAAACTGTGTTTCGGTAGTAGAAAACAATACTTTTCGAGCGAAAAAATGAATATAGATTATATAAATAGAATTATCTCTTTGAAGCAGATGGGAGGGAGTATTTGTATTCTACTATTGGCTTTGTGTGCGTGCCAACCCAAAGAACAGACTCAAAAAGAAAACTTACCCTACTACAATACGGCCGATTTTACACCAAATTGGTACACCGAAAAGCAGCTTGATACATTGAAACTGCATAAAATCTCAGATTTTAGTTTTATTGACCAAGAAGGCAAAAAAGTATCCAACGAAACCGTAAAGGGCAAAATTTATGTGGCGAATTTTTTCTTTACGATTTGCCCAAGCATTTGCCCAAATATGACCCAAAATTTACTGACTGTACATCATATATTTAAAAACGATGCTGATATACTGATGCTTTCGCATTCGGTTATGCCTGCCACTGATACCGTAGCCCAACTAAAAAAATATGCCAATCGCTGGGAAATTGATGCCCAGCGATGGCATTTACTCACTGGCGAAAAAGATAAAATTTATGCTTTAGCTCGACAATCGTATTTTGCCGAAAAAGAAATTGGCTTGCAGAAAGACAAAAATGAGTTTCTCCACACCGAAAATGCTTTTTTGATAGATAAAAACGGCTACATTCGTGGGGTTTATAATGCAACCTTACCGCTTGATGTAGAGAATCTGGTGAAAGATATTCAGGTTCTGAAAACTGAATAGTTATTTGATATTGATAAACCCAGTAAAGACTTTACTTTCATTATATTTCAGAATTACAAAAAACTCCCATTTTCTCATACCATAAATCTCATATTTAAACATTTTGGGGCTTCCCGTTGGTCTTATTATTACATTGTCGGGAATGAATTTGCTTCCTTTTACTGATAATCCTTGATTCAAAATCTTTGCTTCGATAGGAAGATATTCTTTGTTCGCTGAATCAAGACCATAGCTAACTAACAAATCTACTTTACTTAAAAAGTTATCTTCAATAGTATGGATTTTAGAACTTCTTGTACCATTTACAAATACTCTATCCGAGTTGAATATCCAGTCTGTTTTGCTATTTTCAGATGAATTTGAAGATTTTGGTAAAATTCCGAGAATAAAAATAATTACCGCCCAGATACCTACTTCTCTTTTTAGCAAAACAGAAGCTCGATAAATTATGTATAAACTCAGTAGTGTAAAGCAGAGACTGATTAAAATAAATATTGAAAAAGCATAGTGGCAAGTATAATGTGAATGGATAAATGACGCTAAAGTTTAGTCGTTTTTGGGCTTTCCTTCAAATTATAGTATCAGTTTTTGCTGTTTTGGTCTGCTACACATATCCTTTGCTCTCTTTTTTGTTGAAAATTGCTTAAAAAGCATAACTTTGCTCGTGAAATGGGGTTATATTTCAAGCCCTTCAACAAACTAACGCTATATGAAAAAAACTATCCTAACCGCAGCGTTTCTTGGCTGCTCAAGCCTTTTTTTACAAGCACAAAACAATTTACTACTCCGTCAGCCAGCTATCAATAAAGATGGCTCAACAGTAGCATTTTCATTTCAAGGCGATATTTGGACTGTCCCAAGTTCGGGTGGAAAGGCTACTCGTCTGACCATCCACGAAGCTTATGAAGGCAATCCTGTTTTTAGTCCAGATGGCAGTCAGATTGCTTTTTCTGGAGCAAGATTTGGCAATAATGATATTTTCGTGATGCCAACCGAAGGCGGAATGCCCAAACGTCTGACTTATCATTCTGGCTCAGATAATATTTCGAGCTGGACTCACGCCGATAAAATTTTATTTTCTACTAATCGAGAATTTAAGCAAATCGAACGTCCGAGCGAAGTTTATTCAATCAGTTCAAAAGGAGGAACAGAATCTCGTTTCTTAGATGCCGTTGGTTTCGACCCAATTCTTTCGCCCGATGGCCGTTTTGTGGCTTTTGTGCGTGGCGATATTAACCCAGTTGCTCGTCAAGACTACAAAGGAAGTTCCGACCGTGACCTTTGGCTCTATGATACCAAAAACAAAACTTATCAGCAACTCCCAAGTTTTGAGACCAACGATGTTTTGCCACAATGGGGCGGAAATAATACACTCTATTTTTTGAGTAGTATTGATGGAGCGTATAATATTTACCGCCTAAAACTTGATGCCAACGGCAAAGCGGCCGATAAAGCCGATAAATTGACCAGTTACAAAGATGAATCAATTCGTGCATTTAGTGTATCGGCTGATGGTAATTCAATGGTTTTCGAGAAAGATATGAATCTTTATACCATGAAAACTTCGGGTGGTTCGGCTCAAAAGCTTAATGTACAAATAAGTGCCGATGACCGCCTTGATGCCACCGAACAGAAAACATTTACCACAGGAGCGAGCCAATACGCTGTTTCGCCTAATGGCAAACTATTGGCTTATTCGATTCGTGGTGAGGTTTTTGTGAAAGAAGCCGATAAAGAAAAATCAAGAAGTATCAACGTTTCGGAGCATGGGTTTCGTGATGTTGAACCAACTTGGTTGAATGATTCAACGCTACTTTTTACGAGCGACCGTGCCAATGGAAATTTTGATATTTATATGGTTCGCTCGGCCGATACTACTCAACGCAATATCTTCAAATCTTTGAAGCACGAACTTACGCAAATAACCAAAACTCCAACCGATGAAAACACTTTGAGTGTGTCGTCTGATGGTAAAAAGATTGCCTACGTGCGTGGAAGAGGCACTTTTGTAGTAGCGGATATTTCGGCAGATGGAAAATTATCAAACGAAAAAATCTTGAATGATAGTTGGGCATCGCCGAGCAGTATCGTTTGGAGTCCTGATAATAAATGGCTGGCTTACTCGCTCGAAGATTTGTATTTCAACGAAGAAGTTTTCATTCATGCGGCCGATAATTCGTCAAAACCAGTAAATGTTTCGATGCACCCAAGAGGTGATGGTCGTCCGTTTTGGAGTGCCGATGGCTCGAAATTAGGTTTTATTTCTGAGCGAAGTGTGGGTCGTAGTGGTGATGTTTGGTTTGTGTGGCTTAAAAAAGAAGATTGGGAAAAAGAAACCCAAGATTGGCAAGAGCGTGAAACGCCAGCTGAAGCCGCTCCCGCAAAACCAAATGATAAAAAAGATAAAACTCCGAAGCCAATTAAAATTGATTTCGACAAAATCTATGAGCGTGTGGTGCAAGTAACCAACTTTCCAGGTGATGAAAGCGACCTCGTAATCTCGAAAGATGGTGAAACTTTTT
The DNA here is from genome assembly GCF_001649495.1 of Emticicia sp. MM. Lineage (NCBI taxonomy): Bacteria > Pseudomonadati > Bacteroidota > Cytophagia > Cytophagales > Leadbetterellaceae > Emticicia > Emticicia sp. MM. The sequence goes on from NZ_LXHX01000108.1 coordinate 61,064, forward strand.
ATTATACCACCACCAGTAGCAATGCCAAAGGCAGAGATTTGTTTAGTATTAAATGGGACGGAAAAGATTTGAAGGAAATCACGAAGGGCGGAGCAAATCCGAATGGTGTTTCTATGGACAAAGATGGAAAATACTTATATTTTACCAAACAAGGGGCTCTGGGTAGAATTGATACAAAAACAAGTGCATCGGAAAACCTACCTTTTGTTTCAAAAATGAAAGTTGATTATACCGCCGAGCGTACACAGGTTTTTGAAGAAGCATGGCGAACAATCCGTGACGGTTTCTATGATCCTAAATTTCACGGAAACGACTGGGTAAAACTCCATGATAAATACAAAGAGCGTTGCGTAAATGCCAGCACTGGAAATGATTTTAGAGATATGTTTAACCTGCTTTTGGGCGAACTCAACTCAAGCCACATGGGGCTTACTGTAACCGACCGTGCCGAAACTCAACGTGAAGCAACTGGATTGCTGGGTGCAGAAATTACACCTGTAAATGGTGGGGTGAAAATCAATCATATAGTGCCAGAAACTCCAGCCGATAAAGAAAAAAGCAAACTCAACGAGGGTGATGTAATTGTGGCAGTAAATGGTGAAAATGTAAGTGAGACTGCTAATTTTCATGGTTTATTGAATGGTTTAGTCAATGAAAAAGTATTATTGACTGTAAAAGCTGCCGATGGAAAAACTCGTGAAGTTGCTATCAGATTGACTGCCAGCATTTCAAATAATTTGTATGAAGAATGGGTAGAAAATCGCAAGAAATTAGTAGAAAAATATTCAAACGGACGCTTGGGTTATATTCATATTAAAGGCATGGATTTTCCGAGTTTTGAAGTAGTTGAGCGTGAATTTACAGCAGCAGGCTACGGAAAAGAAGGTTTATTGATTGATGTACGTTATAATGGCGGGGGCTCAACAACCGATTATCTGATGACGATGCTCAATTATAAGCAACACGCCTATACGATTCCAAGAGGAGCGAGCAATGATTTGGAAAAAGATAAATTGAAGTTTAAAGATTATTATCCAACTGGCGAACGCTTAGTTTATGCCGCTTGGACTAAACCTTCGGTGGCTCTTTGTAATGAAGGCAGTTATTCAAATGCTGAAATTTTCTCGCACGCATACAAAACACTCGGAATTGGTAAATTGGTGGGCGTTCCAACCAATGGTTCGGTAATTTCGACAGGTGGAAAAGCCTTAATGGATGGTTCGTTTGTACGTTTACCTTTCCGTGGATGGTTCACAAAAGCTACTGATAAAAATCAAGAACTCGGGCCAGCCGTACCTGATATTATCGTAGAAAACCAACCAGATTGGATTTCAAAAGGCACTGACGACCAACTCAAAACAGCAGTTGAAGTGCTTTTGAAAGATATTGATGCTAAGAAATAAATATTGAAAAATGTTTTTTTAACGTCGGCATGGTTCTAAACTATGCCGACGTTTTTTGTTAGATCACTTGCGAAAAAAAGGTGGAAAGTTGACCTGTTTTGGCAACACGCTATACCTAAGGCATTTCCCTGAATTTGCAAATGCGAGTAAAAAATTTTGATTTTTAAAGAATATGCATTTACGAGTATCATTTGTTAGGTTTAAACCACATATTTCAAATGGAAGAGCCTTAAAATTTCCTTTTCCATCACCCAATAATGTCACACCTCTCGACGCATCTTGTCGGCCTTGATGAGCTTCATTTGGAAAAAAATTGCCAGCTAAAAGCAAATCTACTTTGCCATCAGCATTAAAATCTTCAATTACTATCGAAAAAATAGGCGACTGTTGGGCTTGCCACGGAAGCTTTATTGGTTGAAAACTGCCTTTCCCATCATTAATTGCCACACAAGACGACAATTCATAAGCTTCTTTTCTCATGGCTCCATTTTTATCATTTTCTGAAAATAAATCTTCTAAAAGTACCGTAGAAAAATCTTTGTAAGTTGTATATTTTTTACGAAAAGCATTGATTTGTAAATTCAAATTTTCTCTCGGATGCACCGGAACTAATTCATTATTGATATACTGCCCCATAATTGGGTCAATTCGGCCATTTCCATCGAAATCTTTTGCCAAAAGCACTACTGGGTTTTCTTTATTTGCTTTATAAAAAGAGTTTTTTCCTTCATTGCCAAGCACTAAATCAAGTAATCCATCATTATTTAGGTCAGCAGCTTCAACTGTATTCCACCAGCCTTCGGTGTGTTGCTTTTGTTGAAGGGTTAGCTTTCCATGATTATTTTTAAGAATCGTCAGTGGCATCCATTCACCAACAAGCACTAATTCTTTAAAATTATCTTTATCTATATCAATCGCTACCGCATCGCAAACCATGCCGAGATTCGATAAAAATGGGGCAGTTTGAGCTGTAACATCAACAAATTTTCCATTATCATTTCTAAGTATATGGCTCTTGGGGCTTGTCGGGTATTGATTAGGTATCATTCGTCCACCAATAAAAATATCGAGGTCATTGTCATTATCAAAATCAAAGGTTTCAATAACTTGACTACTAACATTGAATTTGGGTAAATCATCAGCAAACGAAAATTTGCCTTTCCCATCATTTTTCCAGAGTTGTGGCTGAAATGCTTCAGAAATATCAAGCGGTCTTTCGCATCCGCCTCCTGACAAAATCAAGTCTTGATCGCCGTCTTTATCGGCATCAAAGAACTGGATAGCTCCCACTTCCATACTTTTACTGGTTGGAATTTCCATGATTTTCTGAAATCCACCTTGTTTTGTTTGGATAAAAATCTGCGTTTCATTGCCCATATAGGCTCCGCCTATGGCTATGTCTTCCAAACCATCACCATTTATATCAGCTTTTGCTACAACTGGCCCAAACCTCGAAAGCATTTTGTGTAATGTTGCTGATTCGTTGAAATCATTAAAACTCGACTCTTGATGTTCGTATTCAAATGAGTCATTTACAAGCTGAAAAAGTGGTTTTGTTATAAATTTTTGCTTCTGACTTTGTTGGGCTTCTGAGTATTTTAAAGTGAGATTTTTGGTCGAACTATTAATATTATATTTCTTCTGACTCTTACCATCAGGCCAAACAACGACCAATGAATCAATTTTTTGAGCTTTTCCTTCTCCTATTAAAATACTCCTTGGCATCGAAGAAAGGAACCCTCTAACGGGGAAGTTTTCAAAAAATAATTGTTCGCCACCAATCCATGCTGAAACTTTTGCACCAATTCCTGAAATATTATTCTTATCACCCTCAAATTGTACCTTTAAACTTTTATTTTGGGTTTGTTTTTCAGCATTATTTTTAAAAATAGATGCTTCACTATCAATATTATTCACAATTAAATCAAGGTCTCCATCATTGTCAAGATCGGCAAAGGCCGAACCATTTGCGTATGAAAGTTCATCTAATCCCCAGGTTTCAGAAACATTTTCAAAATCAAGGTTATTTTTATTGCGATAAGCATAATTTTTTAGTTGAATTTCGGGTACTTTTTCAAGTAGTTTTAATCGGTTTTCAGCTCTCGCTTTGTCAGAGCCAAACATATTTTGGTTTTGATAATAGCTTATAAAGTCAAGGTCTGTTACATTTTTTCTATAACCATTTGAAATAAAAATATCTTTTAATTGATCATTATCAAGGTCGCAAAGAAGCGTACTCCAACTCCAATCAGTTCGAGCTACGCCTGCCAATAGTCCATTTTCACTAAACTGTGGGACTCCATCATTATTTCCTAAATTGACTTGCAACATATTTCGCATATATTGAAGTTGATAGTTATAAGGGGGCTTAATACTCATTTCTTTTTTGTCATAATCATGTTTACCGAGCATCTGTTTTTGTCGAGCATTATCTTCGGGCAACATATCAAGCTGAAAAATATCAACTTTTCCATCTTGGTTTATATCAGCTGCATCAACTCCCATACCCGACATAGCAGTATGTGGCATTGCATTTTTTGTAATGTTTCTGAAAGTGCCATTGCCATTGTTTAGATAGAGGACATCCGAACTTAAAAAATCGTTTGAGCAATAAATATCGGGCAGATGATCATTATTGTAGTCGGAAACCACCACGCCAAGCCCCAATCCTTCGTAAGAAATCCCAGCTTCTTTTGATACATCTTTATAAACAGGATGCCCATCGGTGATGCTATAATTTTGGAAAAGTTTACTTGTTGAAGGGTGTGTGCCGTCGTCTTGAGTTGGACGTAGATAACTCGGATTTTGTGTATCGGGCGAAGTATTCAGCAGAAAAACATCAAGGTCGCCATCGGTATCATAATCAAAAAAGACTGATTGCGTTGTATATCCATCATAGTCAAGTCCATAAGCAGCGGCTTCTTCTCTAAAAGTAGGAATTTTAGTTTTTTGATTAATAAATAATAGATTTCGGGAATTTTTGAAAGCCTTGTGGTAGGCCACCGAAACATAAATATCATCCCAACCATCGTTATTAATATCAACTACTGATACCCCATTACACCATCTATCAGTAATCAACCCTGCTTGTTTTGTAATTTTTTCAAAGCGTAAGGAAGTACCTTTTGCATCAGTTTTATTCAAATACAATTCAGAACTGACTTGATTTCCTGTAAAAAATACATCCGTAAGGCCATCATTATTAAAATCACCGATTCCGACCCCGCCTCCGTTGTAGAAGTTTGTAAATGTAAACGCATTTAGCTCATCACTGGCTTTGAGTGAGTTTACAAAGTCAATGTTTGTAGTTGAGCTTGAAGTTCTCTCAAACAGTTTAGCTGAATTTTGCTTACATCCCGCTAATAACAATAAGGAAATTGAGATAGATAGAATTAATTTCATGATTTTTAAATTGTAATCAACGGTGATTTTAGTTAATTATTTCGAGATATAAAACAATTTATGTCAAAATAGTACCAATTAGTAAAAAAAAAGTAACATTTTCTTTTTTTGAAATATATTATGTGTACTTTTGACACGTATTTATATGTGTACAAATGACACATAAGTCATTTCAGCACAATATTACAAATTCTAACATTATAAAATCAACTTTCTCAAAATGAAAAAAAACAATTACAATCCCATCCATTATCAAGAGAATTCTCAATGGTCGAGAAATCTATTACTGGTTTTAGCATTGTCTCTGTTTTCGTTCGGAACGCTCATGGCTCAGGTCAGAGGTGTGGTAAAGAATGAAAACGGCGAAGCATTTCAAGGCGTAAACGTTACAATTAAAGGTGCGAATAAAGGTACAATCACGGATGCATCTGGGCGATTTGAGTTGGCGGCAACGCAAGAAAACACTTTAGTATTTAGCTTTTTAGGCTATAAGCCTACTGAAAGAAAGGTTGGTAACCAAAGAGAGATTAATGTTTCTTTAGAAGTTGACGAAAGTTTAATGGAAGAAGTTGTAGTAGTTGGATACGGTACACAAAAGAAAACCTCATTGACAGGTGCGGTATCTTCAATCACTAACAAAGATTTAGTTACACAACCAGTTATCAGTGCCACACAAGCCATGCAAGGTCGTGTAGCTGGTGTTCAAGTGGTAAACAGCAGTAGCCCAGGAACCGAGCCTCAGGTACGTGTGAGGGGTATTAGTTCGATTAGTATTAGTTCTGATCCATTATATGTAATTGATGGTATACCCGGTGGTGCACTTAATACGATAGCTCCAAATGACATAGAGTCTATAGAAGTATTGAAAGATGCCAGTGCTGCTGCTATCTATGGTTCAAGAGCCTCAAATGGTGTAATTTTAATTACTACCAAAAAAGGTAAAGCAGGTAAATTGAATATCACTCTGGACTCGTATGTGGGTACACAACAAGCTTGGAAAAAATTAGACCTTCTCAAAGCTGCTGATTTTATTAATTATGGTAAAGCAATGGCTGCATCAGCTGCCACCCCGATCTCAATTCCACGTTTTTCTAATTTGGACCAACCTGTGTATCCGGGTGCTACACAAACTTTCGCCCAAACAGATAACGACTGGCAAGATATTATGTTCCAAAATGCTCCTATCAACAATACTCAGTTAGGTCTATCAGGTGGTACAGATAAATCTAAATTTTATTTATCGTTAGGTAGTTTTAATCAAGAAGGTATTATTCCTTTTACTGAATATAGACGTAAAAGCATTCGTTTAAATACAGATCATAACCTTAATAAATTTATTTCTGTAGGTCAAACTTTAATGTTTACAAATGATAGCCGTATAGGTGAAGGCCAAGTAGGTGGTAGAAGCTTGATAATGAACATTATCCGTATGTCTCCTATTCATCCAACGGAAGACCCTACAAAGTTAGGTGGTTACAGTTCTCCATCCAATTCATTTGATGGTACTGATCCTGTTAACCCTTTGAGTATCACTAATATAGTTCAAAAAAATGCAAATAACAATACTTATAAATTGTTAGGTTCTATATTTACTGATGTTAAATTAACTAATTGGTTGAAGTATAGATTTAGCTTAGGTGTTGATTACTCCAGTAATATAGCCAGAACTTTCACCCCAATTTATTTTGACGGAAATAACGGTAATCCAAATACTGCTACAATAGCTCAACAAAGAGGAAGATATTTTTCATCAGTAATTACGAATCAGTTGACTTTTGACAAAACATTTGATAAGCACTATATAAATGCTACAGCAGTTGCTGAAAAGCAAGACGCTGAGTTTAGTGGTATTAATCTTTCTGGCCAACGCCCCGACAATAATATTCAAGAAATACAGGGTGCTGCCAATCTTGCAGGTACAACCAACACAACTGCCAACAGCTTGATATCATATATTGGTCGTTTAAACTATGAGTTCGGCGGTAAATATTTATTGAGTGGCTCTGTACGTCGTGATGGTTCATCGAAATTTGCACCAGGTAACAAGTGGGGTACTTTCCCATCGGTATCTGCCGGTTGGAGAATCAGTGAAGAGTCTTTCATGAAGGATCTTAAGGCTGTATCTGAGTTAAAACTAAGAGCCAGCTACGGTGTAACAGGTAATAACTCATTGGGTGATTATGCATGGCAGCCATTGATTCAAGCCAACAATACCAATTATTCATTTGGTAATGGTTCTCAATTAGGTTCATACTTTAATGGTTTAGGTAACACAGGTTTGAGATGGGAAGAAACTATCACCAAGAATATAGGTGTTGACCTTTCATTGTTTAACAATAAAATTACCTTCACAACAGAGTTATTTGAGCGTAAAACAGATGGTCTATTGTTGTCTGTACCACTTCCTCAATCATTGGGTTACTCAAATAGTCCATTGGCTAACGTAGGTAGTTTACAAAACCGAGGTATCGAAATATCACTTGGCTACCGCTTAGATGCTGGTGAATTGAAATCAACCATCTCAGGTTCATTCGATTTAATCAGAAACAAAGTACTAAGTTTGGCAACACCAAATGCTACTATTAATGGTGGTGGCGGACAAGATTTTGGTGGTGATTCTTGGCGTACAGAGGCTGGTCAGGCATTCCGTTCGTTCTATGGTTGGAAAGTTGCTGGTATATTCCAAAGTGCAGACGAAATTGCTGCAGCCAATGGCTCTGATGGTGATATAAAAACACCTTATCAATTTGAATTTACAAAACCTGGCGATATCAAATTTGCTGATTTAAATGGTGATGGTAAAATTGATGCTAATGATAGAACCTATTTAGGAAGTTATTTACCTAAATTCAACTATGGTTTAAATTATGGTGGTACATACAAAAACTTTGATTTCCAAGTGTTTTTCCAAGGTGTATATGGTAACAAAATATTTAACGGAACTAAATACTTAGGTCAAGGTATGTTGAGATTCTTTAATGCGACCACCGATGTACTCGATGCATGGACTCCTAATAATACAGATACTGATGTACCACGTATTGCTACTGGTGATCCTAACCAAAATGCTAGAATTTCTGACAGATTTATAGTAGATGGTTCTTATTTAAGACTTAAAAATCTTTCTATAGGCTATACTTTGCCATCTAATAAATTGTCAAAAATGACAAACAATATACTAACTAAAGCTCGTATATACGTTACCAGTCAAAATTTACTTACAATTACTAAGTACACTGGTTATGATCCTGAAATCAATAACGGTATTGATACTGGTAATTTTCCTCAGGCACGTACTTTGACTGTAGGTATAAATCTTGGTTTGAATTAATAAAAATTTAAAAAAGAAGACAATGAAAAAAATATTAATGTTAACGGGAGTGATTGGACTCTCTACTATATTAAGCTGTAACGAAAAAGATTTGGAAAAAGTAAATCCAAATGGGGTTACGTTTGAAACATATTTCACTAACGATGCTGAACTTGTAGCAGGAGTTAATTCAGTTTATTCATTATTACAAGGCTTTGGTCTTGGTGCGAGAGAGTGGTTTTTTGTACATGACCTCCGTGGCGATGAAATGGCAACAGGTGGAGCACAACTCGAAGCACCTCGCAGTCAATTGCTTATAGGTTCAAATGCTCCTAACAATTCTGTTGCATCGGATGTATACACAGGTTGGTTTAGAGTTATACATAGAGCCAATGTGGTTCTGGAAAGTTCGGCCAAAACAAATGCTACTTTTTCTAATGCTATAAAAACACGAGTAGCTGGTGAGGCTAAATTTTTGCGTGCTCTGGCTTACTTTGAGTTAGGAACACTTTGGGGTGGCGTACCTATCAATAACGAATATGTAAAATCTGTTGAAGGTTCAAAAGGAAGAGCTACTGTGCAAGAAGTATATAAATTAGTGGTGGATGACCTTAAGGCAGCAGAGGCCGCTTTGCCAGATAGCTATCCAGCCAGCGAGGCAGGTAGAGCTACAAAGGCCGCAGCTCAGACATTGTTAGCTCGTGCATATTTACAGCAAGGCGACTATGCAAGTGCAAAAACTGAGTTAGATAAAGTGGTAAATTCTGGAAGATACCGAATAGTAGATAATTATCTTGACCTTACCAACGAAGAAGGAGAGTTTAATGCTGAGTCAATATTTGAAATAGTATTCTCTAATTCAAACGGAGCCTTCAATTGGAGTGGACCAGATGGTGATGGTAATAGCTTGCAAGAAGAGTCAATTCGCTCTCAAGAGTATTCTCCTATTGGTTGGGGAAACTTAGTGCCTTCAGCTAAAATGGCCGCTGCCTACGAGCGTGTTTCTAAAGGAGATGCTAAGAACGACCCACGCTTTGATATGTCATTCTGGAAAAAAGGCGATAAGTTTAATAACGGTAACGATGTAATGGCTGAAATAGGACCTGGTAGCCCAGTAAAAGTAGATGGAGTGGACACTAAATTAGCTTGGAGAAAATATTCTTTACTTTATAAATCAAACTCTGGTTTTGCTACAAGTGGTATTAATATGCGTGTGATGCGTTATGCAGATGTGTTATTGATGCTTGCTGAGTGTGAAAATGAACTCGGAAACTCAGCCAGAGCCATCACATTAATGAACCAAGTAAGAGCAAGAAAATCAGTTGAGATGCCTCCGTACCCAACTAAAAACTACCCATGTAGCAATAAAGCTCAAGTTTTTGAGGCTGTTCAACATGAGCGTATGGTGGAATTAGCTGCTGAGCAGGTGCGTAATTTTGATATATTGAGATGGAGAAAAAATAAAAAGCAAACCAGTGAGCCTATATCTTATTTTACGGCCAACAAGTTTGAGCTTTTGCCTCTACCTCAGTCTGAAATTGACAATAATCCAAGTATTGATAATAAGGACCAAAATCCTGGTTATTAATCAGTTAGCTTTAGAACAGACAGCAAAAGGCTGTCTGTTCTATTATTTTCAAAAGCACCATTTAATTCAGCCTTTTTCAATAATTTGTTTCTGGAAATAACTATTAACGTTTCCCAAAACCTTGAAACTTATTAATCAAAATTCTCAGGTTAGAAATACAAAATAAAATCTTTTTTTCTTACAATTAATTTGGCTTAATTTATAATTAAATTATATTTGTGTTAATTTGACACATTATGTTTTACTTATAGTCAGATATAACTGTTTTCAAACTTTTTATCCTAACCAGAAATCAATGAAAAGAAAGTTTCTCCTCGTATTTTTTGTAATTTTAATAGAGTTTGCCCAAGCCCAAACACCCCTCAAACTTTGGTATAAACAACCAGCAGGCAATACGTGGGAAAATGCTTTACCAATAGGCAATGGCCGATTGGGTGCAATGATTTATGGGAATGTAGCCAAAGAAATAATTCAACTCAACGAACACACAGTTTGGAGTGGCAGCCCCAACCGAAATGATAATCCACAGTCTTTAGAAAAATTGGCTGAAATTAGAAAATTGATTTTTGAAGGAAACCACAAAGAGGCCGAAAAATTGGCTAATCAAGCCATTATCACCAAAACTTCACACGGACAAAAATTTGAACCCGTCGGGAATCTCAACTTAGTCTTCGATGGACATGAAAACTTTACGAACTATTACAGAGAATTAGACATTGAAAAAGCTATTTCAAAAACAACCTATCAAGTAGGCGATGTGGTTTATACCCGTGAAGCCTTTGCTTCATTGGCCGATAGAGTAATTATAATGAAAATATCTGCCAGTAAAGCAGGTAATTTGTCGTTCAATGCTAATATTTCTTCTCCACAAAAAAGAAAAACGATTGCCACTACATCAACCAAAGATTTAACTATTTCGGGCACAACCAGCGACCACGAAACCGTAAAAGGTATGGTAGAATACAAAGGAATTACTCGAATAAAATTAGAGGGTGGCAGCCTTCAAGCAACTGATACTTCTTTGATAGTGAAAGGAGCAAATTCTGCTACCATTTTCATTTCAATAGCTACTAATTTTAACAATTATCAAGATTTAAGTGGCGACGAAAACAAGCGTGCCGCCGAATATTTAAACAAAGCCTACCCTAAAACATACACTACACTACTGAATTCGCACACTTTAGCTTATCAAAGGTTATTTAATCGAGTAAAAATTGATTTAGGTGAAACCGATGCCGTAAAGCTCCCTACCGACGAACGCCTGAGAAATTTCAGAAATACCAATGACCCACAAATGGTGGCTCTTTATTATCAATTTGGGCGGTATTTACTCATTTCTTCATCACAACCTGGTGGACAGCCTGCCAATTTGCAAGGTATTTGGAATCATAGAATTAATCCACCGTGGGACAGTAAATATACCATCAACATAAACGCCGAAATGAATTATTGGCCAGCCGAGAAGACAAATCTTTCAGAATTGCACGAACCTTTCTTGAAAATGGTGCAGGAACTCTCGGTAACTGGGCAGAAAACCGCCAAAGATATGTATGGTGCAAGAGGCTGGATGGCTCACCACAATACTGATATTTGGCGAGCAACGGGTGCGATTGACGGTGCTTTTTGGGGTATGTGGACAGCTGGCGGTGGCTGGGTGAGCCAACATTTATGGGAACATTATCTGTACACTGGCGATAAAGCATTTTTGGCTTCAGCTTATCCTGCACTCAAAGGAGCGGCACAATTCTATGCCGATTTCTTGATTCCACATCCAAATAAGAATAATTGGTTAGTCGTAAACCCAGGAAATTCACCCGAAAATGCTCCTGCGGCCCACGATGGTTCTTCGCTTGATGCGGGCGTTACGATGGATAATCAGATAGTTTTTGATGTGTTCAGCAAGGCAATCAATGCTGCTCAAATTCTCAAAAAAGATGCTTCTTTTGTTGATTCTCTCAAAAAATTAAGAGATAAATTACCGCCAATGCACATTGGGCAACATAATCAGTTGCAAGAATGGCTCGATGATATCGACGACCCTAAAGACCAACACCGCCATATTTCACATCTATACGGACTTTATCCATCGAATCAGATTTCGGCTTATCGCACGCCCGAACTTTTTGAGGCATCTAAAAACTCTCTGATTTATCGTGGTGATGTCTCTACAGGTTGGAGTATGGGCTGGAAGGTAAACTGGTGGGCAAAACTACAAGATGGTAATCATGCTTATAAATTGATTCAAAATCAACTAACGCCTATTGGAAACGAGCGTGGTGCGGGCGGTACTTATAATAACCTTTTCGATGCACACCCGCCATTTCAGATTGATGGAAATTTCGGCTGTACTTCAGGTATTACTGAAATGTTGATGCAGAGCAGCGACGGTGCTATTCATTTACTTCCTGCTTTGCCAGATGTTTGGCCTACGGGTAAGATTTCAGGTTTGAAAGCAATCGGAGGTTTTGAAATCGTAGAAATGCAATGGAAAGATGCCAAATTGGTGAAATTGGTCGTAAAATCTAATCTTGGAGGAAATCTGAGATTACGTACTCCAAACGATTTGAAGCAAACCAATGGCACAAAACTAAAAGAAGCAAACGGCCAAAACCCCAATCAATTTTATAGTTTAGATGAAACAGCAAAACCTGTTATTTCAGAAAAATCAAGCATAAAAGCACCCACTTTGGCAACAACAAAATTGTATGATATTGCCACCCAAAAAGGTCAAATCATCACTTTATCACTTTAAAATTTACGAATTAAACAAAGATTAAAATGTTAAAAAAAGTAGCAAAAATTTGTAGCATCATCGTATTGGTTTGTTGTGTGAAAATTGCATCGGCACAAGTAACCCTTACAAATCCGATATTAACAGGCTTTTATCCTGACCCAAGCATCGTGAAAGTGGGAGCAGATTATTATTCTGTACATTCTACTTTTTCTTATTTCCCAGGTTTGCCCATTATGCACAGCCGTGATTTGAAAAACTGGAAACAAATTGGGAATGTAATCAGTCGTCCATCACAAATGGACTTTAAGGGCGAGCGTATGAGCCGTGGACTTTTTGCACCTGCCATTGCCTATTATAAAGGTATCTACTACGTTACTTGTACTGATATTGACCATGACGGCAACTTTGTGGTTACCGCCACAAACCCAGCAGGGCCTTACAGCAATCCTGTAAAATTGCCCCAAGTAAGAGGCATCGACCCATCTATTTATTTCGATGAAGCAACCGATAAAGCCTACATAACCTACAACAGCGATGCTCCTGATAATAAACCACTTTATTCGGGTCACCGCACAGTGCAAATGTATGAGTTTGATTATAAAAACTTGAAAACCATCGGCGAGAAAAAGCAATTAATAAACGGTGGCGTGGACATTACCAAAAAACCAGTTTGGATTGAAGGACCTCACATCATGAAACGTAACGATTGGTACATTTTATACTGTGCCGAAGGCGGAACATCGGTCAATCACTCACAAGTGGCTTTGCGTAGTAAAGATATTTGGGGACCGTACGTGCCGTATGAAGGAAATCCAGTTTTAACTCAAAGAGGTTTACCAGCCGACCGCCCAAATCCAATTACTTCGGCTGGACACGCCCAGTTTATCGAAGGTCCAGATGGAAATTGGTACTCAATTTTCTTGGCTGTTCGCCCTTACGAAGGTGATTATTACAATACAGGTCGTGAAATGTTTATTGCTCCGCTTACGTGGGTAAACGACTGGCCAATGATTGAACACGGCGAAAAAGCCCTCGAATACAAATACAAAACCAACATAAAAGAAGTTAAACAGAAAGGTGCGTTGCCTCAAAATGGCAATTTTTCTTATACCATGAAGTTCGATAAAGGTCTCGACCTTTCGATGATGCACTTACGCACGGTAGATAGTAGTTCGTTTAAAACTTCTAAAAATGGACTAACATTAAATCTAAAACCTGAGACTATTTCAGAACTTGGCAATCCATCATTTGTAGCTAAACGCCAGCAACACATGAATAGCACTGCTGAAACTGAGCTTGTTTTCACGCCAAAATCTGAAAAAGAAAAAGCTGGTTTAGTGATTTATCAAGACGAAAGTCATTATTATTTCTTGGCAAAATCAATTAAAGATGGTAAAACTCAGGTAGAATTATACAAGAGCGTTCACCGCAAAAAAGATGTAGAGTTAATAAATACTCTACCCGTTGGTAATGGAAAATTAGTGCTACGTATCACCAATAATGCGGATAAATGTCATTTTGCTATTTCAGAAAACGGCAAAGACTTTAAGATTTTGGCCGAAAACCAAGATGGTAAGCACCTTTCTACCAGAGTTTCGGGCGGTTTTATTGGTAATGTTTTTGCCATGTATGCTACCTCAAACGGTGAAAAATCAGACAATAACGCCACATTTAAGTATCTGAAATACAGCGGTGATGATGCTGTTTTGAGATAACAGTTCATTCTATTTATAAAAATGAATTTCGAGCATATCATAACATCAGAAGAGCAATTGCGTGAAACTTTGGGCTATCCATCAGAGATAGTTACCCGAAAAACCATCAGTTATATTGATGAGCATTGCCGTAGTTTCATCGAAAAATCGCCATTTATTACTATTGCTACTTCTGATTTAGCGGGTAATTTCGACGTTTCGCCCAAAGGCGACCCCGCTGGTTTTGTGAAAATATTGGATGAAAAAACATTAGCGATTCCTGACCGACCAGGCAACGCCAAAGCTGATACGCTCACAAACATTATTAAAAACCCCCACATTGGGCTAATATTTTTAATACCTGGGGTTAGAGAAACCTTGCGAATCAATGGTGAGGCTAAAATTGTGCAGGATAAATGGGTGCTGGAGCAGCTAACTGTTGATGGTAAAACACCCTCTTTTGCCATCATCGTTATCGTAAAAGAAGCATTTATGCACTGTGCTAAATGTATCATTCGGTCAAAATTGTGGCAAGTGGATAGTACAAAACAAGCAAGTGTTCCTTCTTTAGCTAAAGTTTTGGTGGAACATGGAAAACTCGAAATTTCGGTAGATGAATTGGATGGTATGATAAAAAATGACGAGCAAACAAATCTGTATTGATTTTTGAAATGCTCTTTGCTAAAAAATGAAAAGACTCTTAAATATTTGTTTATTTCTATTGGCAGGTCAGATTGGGTTTGGTCAAACTCATAACCCAATCGTCCATGCCGACGTGCCTGACCTTTCGATGATTCGTGTGGGCGATACGTATTACATGAGTAGCACCACCATGCACATGAGTCCAGGATTACCCATTATGAGTTCAAAAGACTTGGTAAATTGGAAACTCGAAAGTTATTGCTATGATAGATTGGTAGAAAACGATGCCATGAATCTCTCGAATGGTCAAAACACCTACGGACGTGGTTCTTGGGCGAGTTGCATCCGCTATCATAATGGTGAATTTATGGTCAGCACTTTTGCCGCTACTTCGGGCAAAACGCATATTTATACCTCAAAAAACATCAAAGGCCCTTGGAAAGAAAAATCTTTTGCTCCTGCTTATCACGACCACAGCATCTTTTTTGATGATGATGGCAAAGTTTATATGATTTATGGAGCAGGAAAACTCAAAATTTTGGAATTAAAATCCGATTTGAGTGGAAAAATGGAAGGTACAGAAGAGAAAACCTTGATTGAAAATGCTTCTGCCGCTGCCAATGCTCCCATTATGTTGCAAGCTGAAGGCTCGCAGCTTTTCAAAAAAGACGGCAAATATTATTTATTCAATATCGTTTGGCCTCGTGGCGGAATGCGAACGGTGCTTATTCACCGTGCCGATAAAATTACTGGGCCGTGGGAAGGAAAAATTGGTTTACAAGATTTGGGCGTAGCTCAAGGTGGCTTGATTGATACGCCAGATGGACGTTGGTTTTCCTACCTTTTCCGTGATAATGGCGGTGTGGGACGTATTCCATACATAGTGCCTGTGGTGTGGAAAGATGGTTGGCCAATTTTGGGTGAAAATGGTAAAGTACCTATGAACCTAAACTTACCCGCCAATAAAAGTCTGATTCCAAATTTAGTAAATTCGGATGAATTTACTCGAAAAAAAGGTGAGCCAGCTTTGCCATTAGTTTGGCAATGGAATCATAATCCTGATAATTCACTTTGGTCGCTTACTGAGCGTAAAGGTTTTCTTCGCTTAAAAACAGGCAGAATAGATACTTCTTTTGTTTCTGCAAAAAATACACTTACCCAACGCACCATTGGCCCAGAAAGCACAGGTTTGATTGCCCTTGATGCTTCAAAAATGAAAGATGGCGATATGGCTGGATTGGGTTTATTGCAGAAAAACTACGGTTTTGTAGGAATTAAAGTCGAAAATGGCACAAAATCTATCATTATGGTGAGTACCAAAGGTGGTAAAGCTACCGAAATTGAGAAAGTACCCGTTTCACAAAATACCGTTTACTTCAAAGCCGAGTGTAATTTCAAAGACCGAGCCGATATTGCTCATTTCTTTTATAGTCTCGATGGAAAATCTTGGAAGAAAATTGGCGAACCGCTAAAAATGCCTTACACCTTACCGCATTTTATGGGTTATCGTTTCAGCCTTTTCAATTTTGCTACCAAAGAAGTAGGCGGTTTTGCCGATTTTGACTATTTCAGAATCGAAGATAAAATTTCAGAAAAATAAGATAGAACCCATGAAAATAGTAAAAATACTTACTTGCTTAATTGTTGTACTAAACTTTAGTGTGAATGCCCAAAATAGTGCCAAAGTAAGCAGTCCTGATGGAAAACTGGTGGTTACAGTAACGACTGAAAACGGCAAACCAAGCTATGAAGTAAGTTTAAATGGAAAGCAATTCCTAACGAAGTCTCCACTTGGACTAAAAACCAACGTGGCCGACCTTAGTGAAGGATTAAGTATGAATGCCAACGTGAAGGAGTCGAAAATCGACGAAAATTATAGTTTGGCAACCATCAAAAAATCAAAGGTTCATTACGTAGCCAACGAGGCTATTTTTACTTTCAAAAAAGATACAAACACTGTCTTCGACGTAGTTTTTAGAGTAAGTAACAACGATTTAGCGTTCAAATACAAGCTTTATCCTTACAAAAAAGCTTTGTCATGCGTGGTAAATGAAGAAACCACAGGATTTAGTTTGCCGACTGGAAGTACCACATTTCTATCTTCACAAAGCAAGCCAATGGTAGGTTTTGCTCGCACCATGCCCAGCTATGAAATCCCTTACACAGTGGACGACGCAATGGGGCAAAATGGTCGAGACAATAACGGCTACACTTTTCCATGTCTTTTTAAGGTCAATGAAAGCGGCTGGGTTTTGATTTCTGAAACTGGTGTAGGAAGCAATTATTGTGGCAGCAGATTGATAGGTCAAAAAGATGGACTTTACACCATTGGCTACCCGATGATGGGTGAAAATAATGGCAATGGAACCACCGCACCAGGCATCATGCTTCCTGGCGAAACACCGTGGCGTACAATTACTGTCGGCGAAACCCTCTCTCCGATAGTAGAAACTACCGTAGCTTTTGATGTCGTAAAACCATTGTATGAAGCAAGTCAAAAATATGAATACACTAAAGGTAGCTGGAGTTGGATTATAAAAATGGATAGCCGAACCATTTTTGAGGAACAAATCAATTACATCAATTTTAGTGCGGCTATGGGCTATAAAACCGTTTTGGTCGATGCCCTTTGGGACAAACAAATCGGGCGTGAAAAAATTGTAGAATTATGTAAATATGCCAAGAAAAAAGGCGTGAGTTTGTATTTGTGGTATAACTCAAATGGTTACTGGAACGATGCTCCGCAAGGCCCAAGAGGTATCATGGATAACACCATTGCCCGACGCAAAGAAATGGCTTGGTTGAAATCTATCGGTGTAAAAGGAATTAAAGTGGATTTCTTTGGTGGCGATAAACAAGTAACGCTCAAACTTTACGAAGATATTCTCTACGATGCCAACGACTACGGAATCCTTTGCATTTTTCATGGGGCAACCTTGCCTCGTGGTTGGGAACGAATGTACCCAAATTTTGCTGCGAGTGAAGCCGTTTTGGCAAGTGAAAATTTAGCTTTTTCACAACAATTCTGCAATAAAGAATCATTCAACGCTACACTTCACCCATTTATCAGAAACGCTGTTGGAAGCATGGATTATGGTGGAAGTGCCTTGAATAAATTTTATAACGGCAATAATACACCAAATCGAGGCTCAAAACGCATGACTTCTGATGTGTATGCCTTGGCAACTGCTGTTTTGTTTCAAAGTCCTGTGCAGCATTTTGCATTAGCACCCAATAATCTGACCGATGCCCCTGCTTGGGCAATCAATTTTATGAAAGAAGTGCCCACCACTTGGGACGAAGTAAAACTGATTGATGGTTACCCTGGGAAATACGTGATTTTAGCTCGTCGTCAGGGTGCAAATTGGTACGTGGTGGCTATCAATGCCGAAAAAGAAACTTTAAAAAAGACCATAAAACTTCCGATGTTGAGTGCCAATACTGAGTACAGAATGTATTCGGATGATGAACAATTAAACGGAAAACTAAGCAAAATTAAAGTGCCAACAACGCAAGAAGTTGAACTAACAGTGCCGTTTAATGGTGCGGTTCTGATTGTAAAATAAGCTTAAAAAAAACTATAAAATGAAAAAACTTTTTCTGATAATTTCCTTATTTATCTTAGGTGAAAACGCCTTCGCCCAAGACCCGAATTTTCATATTTATCTCTGCATTGGTCAGTCAAACATGGAAGGTGCCGCACGAATTGAAGCACAAGATACTGTTAATATCGACAGTCGTTTCAAAGTCTTGGAAGCCTTAGACTGTTCAAAACTCAATCGCCAAAAAGGGCAATGGTACACGGGCAAACCACCACTCTGCCGTTGTGATACTCGTCTTTCACCTGCCGATTACTTTGGTCGTACAATGATTCAAAATATGCCTCAAAACCAATCGTTAGGTTTGGTTCATGTAGCGGTGGCAGGAAGTAAAATTGAGATTTTCGATAAAATAAAATACAAAGCCTACCTCGATTCTTCGGCCAAAGAAAGACCGTGGATGATAAATATGGCAAATTCTTATGGTGGAAATCCCTACGAAAGATTGATAGAAATGGCAAAAATCGCTCAAAAATCGGGAGTTATTAAAGGAATACTCTTGCATCAAGGCGAATCAAATACGGGTGATAAAACTTGGCCAGCCCAAGTAAAAAAGATTTACGATGATATTTTGGCTGATTTAAACATAGCTCCAAATTCAATTCCCTTATTGTCGGGAGAATTAGTAGCTGCCGAACAAGGCGGTAAATGTGCCAGTCACAATGCCATTATTGCTACGCTTCCACAAACTATTCCTAAAGCGGTGGTGGTTTCGTCAGCTGGCCTTACTGCTGCCAAAGATGGTTTACATTTCGACTCAGCAGGCGTTCGTGAATTTGGGAAACGCTATGCCGAAGCATTGATGCAATATTCAAAAAAATAAAAAATTGCCGTTGTCTGTGTCCTCACAGACAATTCGTTTCGCAGAATAAAAATAATTCAACCTTACAATGAAAAGTAGATTCCTCTTAACCGCCCTTCTTGCCATTGTCTGTGTCCTCACAGATAATGTTTCCGCTTTTTCGCAGGAAATTATTAAAATATATCCTACACAAGTTGCCAACGCTAAACCCACTGAAAAAGCGGAGACATTTGACCGTGGGATGTACCGCAATGTAACTGTTCCAACGCTCGAATACATCAAGCCCGAAAAACCAAACGGAACAGCCGTAGTCGTAATTGCTGGTGGTGGCTATGGTGTAATTGTTTATAATGGAGAAGGTTTGGGAACTGCCAAGAGTTTGGCCGAAAAAGGAATTTCTGCTTTTGTATTGAAATACCGCCTACCAAGTGATGAAATCATGCAAGATAAGAAAATAGGCCCCTTGCAAGATGCTCAACAAGCCATTAAATATTTGCGTGAAAACGCCGAAAAATATGGCATTGATAAAAATAAAATTGGTATCATGGGCTTTAGTGCGGGCGGGCATTTGGCCAGTACTGCCGCTACGCATTTTGAGAAATCTTACATCGAAAACCCACAAAATACCAATCTTCGACCTGATTTTCAAGTACTTGTTTATCCAGTAATCACGATGCAAGATGCACTTACCCACGGCGGTTCTCGTGATGCTTTAATTGGTAAAACGCCATCGCAAGAAGATAAAGATTTGATGTCGAATGAATTACAAGTAAAAGCCAATACGCCCATTACATGGCTAACTCATGCCGCCGATGATAAAGTGGTAGATGTGGATAATAGCATTCAGTATTTTGAAAAACTCCGCAAAAACAAAGTCGAAGTTGAAATGCACATTTTTCCTAAAGGCGACCACGGATTTATCTTCCGCCAAAAAGGTTGGACAGACCCACTTTTCGATTGGATGAAACGAAATAATTTATTGTAAATCAAATAATTATGAAAAAGGTTCTAAGTGTAAAATTCTTGGTATTATTATTTGTTCCGTTTTTAAATTTTGCTCAAATAAGCGGAACGGTGAAAGTAAAAGAAGGCTTGATTCAGGGAAGTGTAGAAAACGGACTGGCAGTTTTCAAAGGAATTCCGTTTGCTGCTCCACCCGTTGGTGAATTGCGTTGGAAAACTCCACAATCTGCTCCAAGCTGGACGGGTGTGAAAGAAACTACCAAATTTGCACCAGCTCCATATCAAGGCGGTAATCCTTCATCGGGCAAAAGTGAGGATTGTCTGTATTTAAACGTTTGGTCTCCAGCCAAAACGGCCAATGAAAAATTACCTGTTATGGTTTACATTTATGGAGGTGGCTTTGCAGGAGGCTCTACATCAGACCCTTATACCAACGGAGAGTATTTAGCAAAAAAAGGAGTAATTTTAGTAGGTATTGCCTACCGAGTTGGACAATTGGGCTTTTTAGCTCACCCCGAACTCAGTGCCGAAACCCCTCAAAAAACTTCGGGCAATTATGGACTTCTCGACATGATAGCGGGTTTGAAATGGGTACAAGAAAATATCAAACAATTTGGCGGAAACCCCAATAAAGTAACCATTTTTGGCGAATCGGCAGGTGGAATAGCCGTAAGTATGCTTTGTGCTTCACCGTTGGCAAAAGGACTTTTTCATGGGGCAATTTCACAAAGTGGTGGCTCGTTTGGTCCAAACAGAACGACTACTTACCCAGGCGAAAACATGAAATTATTGTCGTTGGCAGAAAGTCAAGGGTTGGAATTTATGAAAAAGGCTGGTGTAAAATCTTTGGCCGAAATGCGAGCGATTCCTGCCGAAAAACTCCCAGGAGGTTTTGGACAACCAGGTGGCTGGCCTATTGTGGATGGGTATGTAATTCCAGATGACCAACATCTTTTGTATGAAAAAGGCAAATACAATCACGTTCCTGTTTTAATCGGATATAATTCAGATGAAGGTGCGAGTTTCCAACCACCAAAGACACCAAAAGATTATATTGATAATACCAATAAACGCTATGGCAAATTTGCAGAAAGTCTGATAAAGGCCTATCCAGTAGGCGAAAACAATGTGCCAAAAACAGCTCGGGATCTCGCTCGTGATGCTGCTTTTGGCTGGCAAACGTGGGCATGGGCAAATCTTCAAGCTAAAACATCAAAAGAGAAAGTATTTTACTATTATTTCGACCAACATAAAGACTTTCCAAGTGATTCTCCAAAATATGGCTATGGTTCACCTCATGCACAAGATGTAGCTTTTGTGTTCGGGACATTCAAAACTACCGACCAATTTGCCTCTCCAACTGACCCTCAAATGTCAGAAACTATCATGACGTATTGGACAAATTTTGCCAAATTCGGCCATCCAAATGGTGGTTCTGTTCCGAAATGGGAAGCGTTTTCGCCTAAAAATCCCAAAGTCATGTATTTCCAACAAAAGGCTTTTATGGGGCCAGTTCCGAGTGAAGATGCCATGAAAGTTTTGGATAAATATTTTGAATGGCGAAGAACGCCCGAAGGTAAAGAATGGGCTAAGTAATTAATAATCAATCCTAAAATTATGAAAACAAAATCACTATTACTTATAGCTGGTATAATGCTGATTTCAAATCTCTGTTTTGCCCAACCAACACCTCGCCCCAATGTAATTTCGCCCGAAGTACATACCGATAACAGCGTTACTTTCCGATTTTATGCTCCAAAGGCAACAGAAGTAAAATTGAGCGGTCAGTTTGAGAAAGCTGCTTTGACCATGACCAAAGACCAACAAGGAGTTTGGTCGGTGAAAACCAGTCCCATCAAGCCAGATATGTACCCGTATTCGTTTTCGGTAGATGGCGTATCGGTGGCCGACCCAAGCAATACCGCTATTTTTCCGAATGAAGGTTTTCAAAATAGTGTAGTAGAAGTAACGGGAAGCACGCCTTTGGTACATACTTTACAAAATGTGCCGCACGGAACGGTTTCTTATCGCTACTACCAATCGCCCGAACTCGGTACTCGCCCAGTAGTTATTTACACGCCAGCAGGCTACGAAACTAATCCAAATGCTAAATATCCAGTACTCTATTTGCTTCATGGCACAACCGACACCGAAGAAACTTGGACAAAAGTTGGTCGAGCCAATATCATTCTTGATAATCTCATTGCCCAAGGAAAAGCAAAACCAATGATTATCGTAATGCCTTATGGAAGAGCCTATCCAGTTATTTCAAAATCGTCGGGTAGTTTACGCAATTGGGATAATCTACAAGAGTTTAAGAAAGATTTTTTCGGAAATCTGATGCCTTTTGTAGAGAAAAATTACCGAACTATCAATAACAAAGATAACCGAGCAATCGCAGGTTTCTCAGGCGGTGGTGGCACTACCATGTATTTTGGATTTAACAATACAGACCAATTTGCTTACGTGTGCGGATTTGCCCCTGGAATGCTCAAAAATGAATTCGACCGTAACAATGAGGCGGCTTTCAAAGACCCAGCCAAAACGGATAAAAATCTTAAATTACTTTGGATTGGCGTAGGTAAAGAAGACCCACTTTACACTGTCAATCAAGAATTTATGAAAGTTCTTGATGAAAAGAAAATCAAATACGAAAGCCTTTTTACCGAAGGTGGACATACTTGGATGAACGTAAAACACTATCTGAGCGTAATTGCCCCCAAACTTTTTAAATAATAAACCTTTCTCTATAATTATGAAAACAAACAAAAGTCTGTTCCTTTTGGCTCTAATTGCCATTTGGGGCTTTAGCAATTTTGCACAAGGACAACCACCTCGTGGGCCAATTGTGGTTTCTCCAAAAGTAAATCCCGACAAAACGGTAACTTTCTCGTATTTAGCACCGTCGGCCACCACTGTTTTGCTCGATGGCAACCAATTTGGTTCAGCTAATGTCCCAATGACCAAAGGTGAAAATGGTGTTTGGTCAATAACAGTTGGCCCAGTTAAGCCTGATATTTATCCTTATGGATTCAAAGTTGATGGCGTTACGGTAAACGACCCAGCCAACACGTATTTATTTCCAAATGAGCGTTTCAAAGGAAGTTTGGTAGAAATACCATCGGATTCTCCTGCCATTTATGCACTTCAAAATGTACCTCATGGCTCAATCACTTACGAATATTATCCATCAGTTGAAGGCTCAACTGGTACGGTAGTAGTTTATACACCAGCAGGTTATACCAAAGAAACTGCTAAAAAATACCCTGTTTATTACCTAATAAGTGGCACAACAGATACTGAGGAAACTTTTTGGAAAGTAGGAAAAGTGCACTTAATGCTCGATAATATGATTGCTCAAGGCAAAGCAAAACCAATGATTGTGGTGATGCCCTACGGAAACCCAATGGCACGCATTGCCGAACAAACGGGTAAAGACAAACCTTCGGATGGCAGCCGTGACGGTGAAGATGCTCTCAAACGCATGAAATTATTTGAGACAGACCTCATAACGAACATTATCCCTTACGTTGAGAAAAATTATCGAGTAATCGCCAACCGTGATAACCGTGCCATTGGCGGTTTCTCTCGTGGGGGCGGTCAAACGCTCCGTGCTGCCTTCAACAATGTCGATAAATTTGCTTACGTATGTAGTTATGCGTCATATATTTCACCTGCCGAAATGGACAAAAGTTTTACGAACATCACGGCAAATCCTGCAAAAACCAACAAAGATTTCAAACTTTTATGGTCAGGCATTGGTACGGAAGACTTCTTATACAAAGGCACTACAGAGTGGGAAGCATACTTGAAAGACAAGAAGATAAACGTAAAAACGTACGCCATTTCAGGTGGACATACTTGGATGAATGTGAAGCAATACCTCAATGAAACTTTGCCAATTTTGTTTAAATAACATAAGATGAAAAACTCAAAATTACTCGTTTTTATTCTCCTTTTTTTAGGAGGATTTACGATGGCACAGCGACCACCTATTATAGTTTCGCCACAAGTACATGCCGATAAAAGCGTTACGTTTAAATATTTCTCTAAAACGGCCAAAGAAGTGAAACTTTCGGGGGAATTTCTGAAAGACCCCGTTTCATTGACCAAAGATACTTCGGGTGTTTGGAGCATTACCGTACCTTCGATTACGCCAGATATTTACCCTTACAATTTTGTAGTGGATGGTACTGGGGTTTCTGACCCAAACAATACTTATGTGTTTGCAAATGAGCGTTTTAAGCGTAGTATCGTAGAAATTCCTGCCGATAAACCTTTGGTACATTCCTTACAAAATGTGCCTCACGGAAAGGTTACGTATCAGCTTTATAATTCAAAATCGTTGAATACTACTCGTCAATTATTGGTTTATACGCCACCGAATTTCGATGCAAGTGGCAAAACCAAATATCCCGTTTTGTATTTGATTCATGGTGGTTCTGACACCGAAGAAACTTGGACAAAAGTTGGAAAAGCTAATTTGATTGCTGATAATCTTATTGCCCAAGGTAAAGCCAAACCGATGATTATCGTAATGCCTTATGGAAATGTTCGCCCCGCTCCGATGCCTGATTTTACTAAGGATGTGGTCAATGATGTGATTCCATTTATTGAAGCAAATTATCCTGTAAAAGCAGGTTCAGAAAACCGTGCCGTAGCGGGCTTTTCAGTGGGCGGTGGCCAAACGCTGAATATTGGTTTTACAAATACTGATAAATTTGGCTATATCTGTTCGTATGCACCTTTTACGGCAACTGAAGAATTCAAGAAAAACTTTGATAACTGGACTCCAAACGCCGATTTGATAAACAAACAAGTCAAATTATTTACCATCAGTGTAGGTACAGACGATTTTCTTTATGAAAGCGTGAAGAAAAACATTGCGATGTTTGAAGAAAAGAAAATTAAAATTAAACCCCTCATCGTTTCGGGTGGACACACTTGGATGAACTGTAAGTTGTTTTTAGCCAATTCTTTACAAGAAATTTTTAAATAATATTCAACTCATAAAAATATGAAAAACTTTCTCAAAATTAGCCTTCTTGCTACTTCCATCGTGGGTAGCATCAACTTTGCACAGGCACAACAGCCTGCCATTATCGAAGATTTCAAACCTTCGGTACTTAACCAACCGCAACAAGAATATCCGCAGGTAAACTCGCAGGGTTATGCACGTTTCAAAATCGTTGCTCCTACTGCCGATAGCGTGCGAGTGAGTTTAGGTTTGGGTGGCCGTGGCGGTACAAAGCTCGCCAAAGCAGAAGATGGCACTTGGATGGGAACTACCGATGGCCCTATGGACGAAGGGTTTCACTACTATAATGTTAAAATAGACGGAGGAAAATTCAATGACCCAGGTACATTAAACTACTACGGCTCAGTTCGTTGGGAAAGTGGTATCGAAATTCCTGCCAAAGACCAAGATTTTTATGCCCTTAAAAATGTTCCTCACGGAAATGTTCAGCAAATTCTTTTCCCTTCGCCAAGTACCAGTACTTCTCGCCGAGCATTTGTTTACACGCCCCCAGGCTATGAAAAAGGTAAAGACAAATATCCAGTTTTATACTTACAACACGGTTGGGGCGAAGACGAAACTGCTTGGATGAACCAAGGTAGAGCTAATTTGATTATGGATAATTTGATTGCCGATGGAAAAATCAAGCCATTCATCATTGTGTGTACGTATGGTATGACCAACGAAATAAAAATGGGCGGAATGCGTAATTTTAAGATTGATGGTTTCCAAACGGTTTTGGTTGATGAATTGATTCCTTACGTGGATGCTAATTTCAGAACAATCGCCAAAAAAGAAAAACGTGCTATGGCTGGTCTTTCGATGGGTGGTATGGAAACAAAAACTATCACTTTAAACAAACCAGAAGTATTTGATTATTTCGGTCTTTTGAGTGGTGGAACGTACGCTTCAACCGACTTCAAAGATAAACCAAAACCAAAATACATCTTCTTGAGTTGTGGCAGCAAAGAGCGTCCAGATGGCATTCGTAAAGCTACAGAAGAACTAAAAGGTGCTGGTTTTAACGTTGATGGATACATTTCGGAAGGTACAGCCCACGAATTCCAAACTTGGAGACGCAGTTTATTACAAATGGCTCCCAAGCTTTTTAATTAATTTCTTAATAAAATATTCATGAATTTCCACGTTTTTTATTTTAATCCTAACCCTAAAAGGCTCATCGGTCTTTTAGGGTTAGTTCTCATTTGTTCGTTTACCATAAATGCACAAAAACCTAAGTACAGAAATGTATTTAAAGAAATGGGTTACAGCCAAAAAGACATAGATGCAAAACTCCAAAAGGCGTATTACGATGTTTTTGAAGGCCCAAACAAAGTTTATTTTGAAGAAGAAGACTCGTTGGCTTACGTTTCAGACGTAAAAAACAAAGATGCCCGCTCCGAAGGAATGTCTTACGGCATGATGGTGGCCGTTCAATTAAACAAGAAAGAAGTTTTTGATAAAATTTGGCGATGGGCTGTTAAATATTCTCAACATCAAACGGGGCCAAGAGAGGCTTATTTTGCGTGGAGTATCAACCCAATTACTAAAAAGAAAAACTCGCAAGGTTCAGCTTCTGATGGTGAGCTTTACTTTGTAACCAGCCTTTTGTTTGCTTCTAATCGTTGGGGTAATGATACAGGCATCAATTACTACAAAGAAGCCCGTCGAATTTTAGATAATATGTGGAAAAAAGACGGTACAGGAAACATATATAACGTCATCAATACCGATGCCAAACAAATAAGTTTTGTACCAGAAGGTGCAAACTACAAATGGACTGACCCATCTTATCACTTGCCAGCTTTTATGGAAGTTTGGGCAAAATATGCCAAAGATGGCCACGAAGACTTTTACAAGGCCTGTGCCGACACTTCAAGAGTATTTTTGCATCGAGCTTGTCACCCAGTTACGGCATTAAACTCTGATTATACCGAATTTAGTGGAGCTCCACACCCTACTCGTTGGATGCCACCAGGCTTTAGATATGACTCATGGCGTGTGCCGATGAACATTGCGATGGATTATACTTGGTACGGAAAAGACAAAAAATGGCAACTCGACTATGCCAAAAGATTCCAAAAATTCTTACGTTCAAAAGGTTTGGAAACGTATGACGACCAGTTTAATCTTGATGGCTCAAAACCAGAATTTATCTTGCAAGCTGGGCCAGTAAAAAAACTTCGTCATTCTATTGGTTTGGTTTCTACTGCTGCCACAACTGCCCTCATTAATAAAGGAAAAGAAAGCGATGATTTTGTAAAAGCCATTTGGAACGCCAAACTCGAACCGTACGAAGACGGTTATTTTGACCCTTACTTCGATGGACTGATGTATCTATTCAGTTTGATGCACCTCAGTGGAAATTACAAAATCATTGAACCCGCCAAATAACCTCATTTTTAATTTCAAACGATGAAAAAACTACGCTCAGTAATCACTCTTCTGTTTTTGTGTGGAAATATGGTTTTCGCACAAAATATGGAAAAAGAAATGCCAAAAGGCTACGAAAATGCTAAAAATGGCATAGCCAAAGGCAAAATAGATACGGTTCAGTACGAATCAAAAACCGTCGGAAGCACTCGTAAAACCTTGGTTTACACCCCGCCAAACTACGATAAAAAGAAAAAATATCCAGTATTTTATCTACTTCACGGCATCGGTGGCGACCATTTGGAATGGTTTAAAGGAGCAAATCCTCAAAACATTTTAGATAATCTTTACGCCGAAGGAAAAATTCAGCCAATGATTGTCGTAATGCCAAATGGCCGTGCCATGAAAGACGACCGTTCAACGGGAAATATCATGGCTCCCGACAAAGTTCAAGCCTTTGCTACGTTTGAAAAAGATTTATTGAATGATCTCATTCCGTTTATCGAAAAAAACTATCCTGCATTGACTGATAAAGATAATCGTGCCATTGCAGGCCTTTCGATGGGAGGAGGACAGTCGTTGAATTTTGGTTTAGGGAATTTAGATAAATTTTCGTGGGTTGGTGGATTTTCTTCTGCACCCAACACAAAAGTGCCGAAGGAATTAATGCCAAACCCCGAAGAAGCTAAAAAGAAATTGAAATTGCTCTTTATTTCGTGTGGCGATGCCGACGGATTGATAACATTCAGTAAGCGTACACACGAATATATGTACGAAAACGATGTGCCTCATATCTATTATCTCGAAGCAGGCGGCCACGACTTTAAAGTTTGGAAAAACGGATTGTATATGTTTTCGCAGTTTTTGTTTAAACCTACCAATCCAAGTACATTTACTAAATATTCAGTTTTAGGAACTCCTGCTGCAAGCAATATTCGTAATGCGAAATACCCGCAAATTTTGCCCGATAATCGTGTAATTTTCAAGGTTAAAGCTCCCGAAGCACAAAAAGTACAGATTGATTTAGGCAAAAAATACGACATGGTAAAAGACACCAGCGGATTTTGGAATGTTACGACCGATTCCATCAGCCGTGGGTTTCATTATTATTCACTTTTGATTGATGGTGTAGCTGTTGCCGACCCAGCCAGTGAATCTTTTTATGGCATGAGTCGCATGGCAAGTGGCATCGAAATTCCGTACAAAGAAGGTGGTTTTTATGCTTTGAAAGATGTACCTCACGGTGATGTTCGTATAAAAAAATACTATTCAAAAGTAACCAACTCTTGGCGTGAGGCTTACATTTATACGCCACCAGGCTACGATAATGCTACCGAAAAATATCCAGCCGTTTACCTGCTTCACGGTGGTGGCGAAGACCAACGTGGTTGGGCTACTCAAGGCAAAACCGATTTGATTTTGGATAATCTCATTGCCGAAAAGAAAGCAAAACCGATGGTTATTGTAATGATGGATGGGAATTTCCAAGGTGGCGGTGGCCCCGCAGGTTTTGGTATGCAACAACTCAATCAATTTGAAAATGAGCTAAAAAATGCCTTAATTCCATTCGTGGAAGCCAATTTTAAAGTTTCCAACGAAGCAAAAAATCGTGCATTGGCAGGTCTTTCGATGGGTGGTTTACAAACCTTGCATGCAGGGGTTCGAAATTCTGATTTATTCAATTA
This sequence comes from Emticicia sp. MM, assembly GCF_001649495.1. Lineage (NCBI taxonomy): Bacteria > Pseudomonadati > Bacteroidota > Cytophagia > Cytophagales > Leadbetterellaceae > Emticicia > Emticicia sp. MM. The sequence goes on from NZ_LXHX01000108.1 coordinate 90,276, forward strand.
TCTCGGCGTTTTCAGTTCGGGTTGGTGGGCAAATAATACCAAACTTTCAGACCCACAATACGAATTCATGAAAACCAACAAAGATAAAATCAATGCCAACATCAAAGAATTTTGGATTTCGCAAGGCGGCAAAGAAGACATTGCTCACGCTAATTGCCAAATCATGATGAAGAAATTCGATGAAATGGGCATTAAATACAAATACAGCGAGTACGCTGGCGGACATACTTGGCCAGTTTGGCGACACGATATTTACGAATTTGCACAATTACTTTTTAAATAAATTTCCATCTATTTTAATCAAAAAAACAATGAAAAAAGCACTTTTAACAATTGCAATGATAATTTCTACGGTAGTGGCTTTCGCTCAAAATGCCGTAGATGGTAACTGGAAAGGTTCACGAGAAACGCCAAACGGTGTGATGGAGGTCAACTACTCATTTAAAGTAGAAGGCAATAAATTAACAGGAATCTGGAAAAATCAACGTGGAGAATCGGCCATCGAAGAAGGAACGATTGATGGTAAAAAAATCTCGTTTACGATTTCTTTCGGCGAGCGTAAAATCAACTATACAGGCGAATTAGTGTCTGAAAATGAGTTGGTTATCAAAAACGAAAGAGGCGAAACCAAACTCACAAGAGTAAAATAAGTTACCTTAGCGAGTAGCCTTTCTCTTTTGAAAGGCTACTCGCTCATTTTTAATAATGCTAATCATTATCAATAGTTTTAATGAAAATTAAGTACGTTTTACCTTTTCTGATTCTAAGTTTTTGTGCCGAAGCACAAATGCAGCCCTTTGCCTTGCATGAGGTAAAACTAAAAAATGGTATTTTCAAAAATGCCCAAGATGTAGATTTGAAATACATTTTGGCACTAAATCCTGATAAACTACTCGCTCCTTACCTTATTGACGCAGGTTTGCCACTGAAAGCCGAGCGATATGGAAACTGGGAAAGTTCGGGTCTTGACGGGCACATTGGCGGGCATTATTTGTCGGCTTTGGCCATGATGTATGCCAGCACTGGAAATGCCGAATTGAAGCAACGCCTCGAATACATGATTTCCGAATTGGCACGTTGCCAAGCAAAAAATGGCAATGGCTACGTGGGCGGAATTCCGCAAGGAAAAGTGTTTTGGGAGAGAATCAATAAAGGCGATATTGACGGTAGTAGTTTCGGACTCAATAATACTTGGGTACCGCTTTATAATATTCATAAACTTTTTGCGGGGCTGCGTGATACTTACGAATTGACACAAAATCAACAAGCCAAACAGATTTTGATTGGTTTGGGCGATTGGTTTATCGAATTAATAAAACCACTCAATGAAGAAAAAATTCAGCAAATTCTTCGTACCGAACACGGTGGCATGAACGAAGTTTTTGCCGATTTATATATCCTTACCAACGACAAAAAATACCTCGAAACCGCTCAAAAACTAAATCATCAAGCTATTTTAAATCCATTACTTCAAAAACAAGATAAACTTACTGGCCTACACGCCAATACCCAAATACCGAAAGTGATAGGTTTTGAAAAAATAGCTACTCTCACCAAAAATGAAGAGCTGTCGGGTGCGGCACAGTATTTTTGGCAGAATGTTTCACAAACTCGAAGTGTGGCATTTGGTGGAAATAGTATGCGTGAGCATTTCAATCCCGTCAACGATTTCAGCAAAATGTTGGCCTCCAATCAAGGCCCAGAAACCTGCAATTCGTTCAATATGTTGCGGCTGAGTAAGGCTCTTTTTCTCGATAAAAACGATGCCAGCTACTTAGATTTCTACGAGCGAACACTCTATAATCATATTCTTTCGAGCCAGCACCCCGAAAAAGGTGGATTTGTTTATTTTACTCCCATTCGCCCTAATCATTATCGAGTTTATTCGCAACCCAATACCAGTATGTGGTGCTGCGTGGGTTCGGGCATCGAAAATCATACGAAATATGGCGAGTTGATTTATAGCCATTCTGGAAATGATATTTTCGTCAATTTGTTTATTCCTTCAACCCTAAATTGGAAAGAGAAAAACATTCAGATTGAACAAAATACTGATTTTCCTTACAAAAATGTATCAGAATTAACTTTAAAACTTGTTAAATCTCAGATTTTTGCTCTAAACATTCGCCAACCCAAATGGGCGGAAAACTTTGAAATTTTAATAAATGGAAAGATTTTTCAAACCTCAAAAGCAGAAAATAACTATGTTTCAGTAAATAGAAAATGGAAATCGGGTGATAAAATAACTGTACGATTCCAAACTTCTACGCAGTTAGAAAATCTACCCGATGGCTCAAATTGGGCGGCTTTTGTGCATGGACCAATCGTTTTGGCAGCTAAAACTTCAACCACAGATTTAGTTGGACTTTTTGCCGACGACAGCCGAATGGGGCATGAAACCAAAGGTCCCCTTTACCCAATGAATAAAGCTTACGCCTTAGTTGATGAAAAAGGGGATTTCAAATCAAAAATAAAACCCATTGGCCAACTCAAATTCAGTTTAGATTCGCTTACTTTACAGCCGTTTTTTGAAATTCATGACGCACGTTACCAAATGTATTTCCAGACTTTCAATAAAACCACTTTTGAAAATTATCAAGTAAGCATCAAACAAAAAGAGGCCGAGCAGTTGGCTCTCGAAGCTCGAACCATTGATAAAGTGAATTGTGGCGAACAACAACCCGAAGTTGACCACAGCTACAAAGGAGAAAGAAGCAATTCGGGCTATGACGATGAGCAATTTTGGCGAAATACCCGCTCATATATTTCATATCAATTATCAAATAAAAACAATCAAGGTAAAGCTTTGATAATAAGTTCATTAGATGATTTTAAATTAGAGAACATCTCAATAATTATCAACGAAAAACCTATTGAAAATGTCTCAAAAGAAAATAAAATAATTCAAATAAAAAACCTTGATAGCGAGAAGATTAGCATTAAAATTAGTACAAAAAACAATGTTCCTTCGCCTCGTTTTACCGAGTTCAGAGTAGTAACCGATTAAATTATCTGATTAATGAAAAAAACAATTTTAGCCGTAGTAGCAGGTTGCATGGCACTTTCGGCAACAGCCCAAACCAAAATCACGTTGAACACGGATTTGGCCAAAACCAAAATCAATAAACATATCTATGGCCACTTTGCCGAACACCTCGGTCGTTGTATTTATGGCGGTATGTATGTGGGAGAAAATAACACAAAGATTCCTAACACAGCTGGTGTACGAAACGATGTAATTCAAGCATTAAAAGAGCTAAAAGTACCTAATCTTCGTTGGCCAGGAGGTTGTTTTGCTGATGCTTATCAGTGGAAAGATGGTATCGGTCCTAAAGAAAAGCGTCCTAAAATGGTCAATGTTTGGTGGGGTGGTGTAACCGAAGATAATAGTTTCGGCACACACGATTTTCTTGACCTTTGCGAAAAAATTGGTGCAGAACCATACTTAGCAGGAAACGTAGGTAGCGGAACGGTGCAAGACCTTTCGGACTGGGTAAGTTATGTAAATCAACCAACAGGAAGCCCGATGTCTGACCTTCGTATTCAAAATGGTCGTCAAAAGCCTTGGAATGTAAAAATTTGGGGAGTTGGCAATGAAGCTTGGGGTTGTGGTGGAAATATGACGCCCGAATATTACGCAAATATTTACCGCCAGTATGCCACATTCATGAAAGATATTACACCAGAATCTAAACTTTACAAAGTGGCTTCGGGTGCAAGCAGCGATGATTTCAACTGGACTGAAACATTGATGAAAAACATTCCGCACAATATGATGTCGGCTTTGGCATTACATCATTATTCGGTTTTGAGCTGGAAAGATACGAAAGGCCCATCGGTTGGATTTAACGAAGCAACTTATTTCAAAACCATGGAAGAAGCTTGGAAAATGGAAGAATTCGTAACCAAGCACAGCACCATCATGGACAAATATGACCCAGAGAAAAAAGTAGATTTAATTGTGGACGAGTGGGGGGGATGGTACGAAACCGATGCCGAAGGTAAAGGTGCTTTGTATCAACAAAATACCATGCGTGATGCCATGATTGCGGGTCTTACACTTAATATTTTCAATAATCACGCTGACCGTGTTCGTGGAGCAAATTTGGCTCAAATCGTCAACGTTTTGCAAGCAGTAATCTTGACTAACGAAGAGAAAATGTTGCTTACGCCAACTTTCCACGTAATGAAAATGTACAATGTGCATCAAGATGCAACGCTCGTACCAATGAGTATCGAGTCGCCAACGTATGAATTTAATGGTAAAAAACTGACAGCCGTGAATTCGTCGGCATCAAAAGATGCTTCAGGAGCATTGAATATTTCTTTGACAAACATTGATTATCGTAAATCGCACGAAGTTACAATCAATCTTAGAGGTGAAGATTTCACTAAAGTTTCGGGGCAAATCCTATCATCTGCCAACATCAGCGATCACAATACTTTTGAGCAACCAAACAAGGTTTCGATAAAAGATTTTTCGGGTGCAAAATTGGAGAAAGGCATTTTGAAGCTCATCATTCCAGCGTACTCGGTAATTGTTTTAAAAGTTACTAAATAATCAAAATTAAAAAATACGCTTCATTTTTTAAAATACAAAAAAATCGTGTTAAATTTACACAATTATAGGATGTTATTAATTATTTAGATTAAAGATAGGTTAAAGATGGTTTTATTCGAGAAAATCAATGATTTTCTCGAATTTTATTCAATTAAAAGAATAACAATTATAATATTTGCACAAATTTGTGTAAAACATTAGAAAATGAATAAATACCCTCACTCGACACGAATACTTGTTGCTCTCGATTGTATCGTTTTTGGCTTCGATGGCGAAGCACTTAAACTTCTCTTAATTAAAAGAAATTTTGAGCCAGAACAAGGAAAGTGGTCATTAATGGGTGGTTTTTTGGAAGAAGAGGAAGACCTCGAAGTAGCCGCTAATCGCATTTTATATGATTTAACAGGCCTAAAAGATATTTATTTTGAAGAAATTAAAACTTTTGGAAAAGTAAACCGTGACCCAGTTGAGCGTACTATCTCGATTTGTTTCTTTGCTTTAATAAATATTCATGCACATAACCAGGATTCGGCTAAAGCTCAAAATGCTTATTGGATTGATTTAAAAAACAGACCAAATCTGATTTTTGACCACAACCAAATGGTTGATTTGGCACTCGAAGAACTTCGCTACAAAGCTGCGTTGCATCCAATTGGTTTTGAACTTTTGCCCGAAAAATTTACTATTCCACAACTACAAAAACTTTACGAAGCTATATACGATTCACCACTCGATCGACGAAATTTTAGTCGAAAGATTCTATCAACCAATCTGTTGATAGACACTGGTGAAAAAAACCAAAATTCAACAACTAAGAAAGCAATCCTTTATCAGCTCGATAAAGAAAAATATCAAAGTCAATTTAGTGCCTTTCATTATTTTATTTCGGATTCAATGAGATAAAATGTGAATATTTGTAGTTGAGAGATTACCTCAATGAATTGCCACGATGGAATTATGTGCAATTTTACTACTAAAATCGTTAGGTAATTTAATAAAATAATAATTGTGTCAATATAACACAAAATTAAATGGAGAGTACATACACAATAGGAGTTGATTACGGCACAGATTCGGTGCGTGCATTGGTTGTAAGTACCCAAACGGGGGAAAATATTGGAACAGCCGTGCATTATTATAAGCGTTGGAAACAAGGACTATATTGTAATCCATCAATTTCTCAATTCAGACAACACCCACTTGATTATATCGAAGGACTTGAAAGTGCCATAAAAGGTGCTTTGGAAGGAATTTCTGAGGAAATCAAACAAAATATTGTGGGAATTTCGATTGATACCACTGGTTCGACACCTGTGGCAGTTGATGAAAACGGAACACCTTTGGCGATGCTTCCCGAATTTGCCGAAAACCCAAATGGAATGTTTATTCTATGGAAAGACCATACCGCCAATGCTGAAGCAGAAGAAATAAATCATTTAGCACATCACTGGAATGTTGATTTTACAAAATATGTGGGCGGAATTTATTCTTCTGAATGGTTTTGGGCAAAAATTCTCCGAACACTTAGAGTTGATGAAAGCATTCGTGAAAAAGCTTTTTCTTGGGTAGAGCATTGCGATTGGATTTCAGCCGTTTTAACTGGCGAAACGAATCCACTTACAATGAAACGTTCGCGTTGTGCGGCAGGTCATAAAGCCATGTGGCATGAAGAATTTGAAGGTCTTCCATCGGAAGAGTTTTTTACAAAACTCGACCCACTTTTAGCTGGCTTACGTGAGCGACTATTCAGAAATACCTACACTTCTGATGAATCTATGGGTAAAATTTCAGAAGAATGGGCTAAAAAACTGGGACTTTCAGCAAACGTAAACATAGGAGTAGGGGCTTTTGATTGCCACATGGGGGCAGTCGGTGCAGAAATCGAACCGTATGATTTTGTGCGTGTGATGGGGACTTCTACTTGTGATATGCTTATTGCCCCTAACGAAGAAATCGGACATTTACTCATCAAAGGAATTTGTGGGCAGGTTGATGGTTCTATCATTCCGAATATGCTCGGAATGGAAGCTGGGCAATCGGCCTACGGAGATTATTACGCTTGGTTTCAAAGAGTTATCACCGAGCCAGTGCGTGAACTTTTGGGCGAAAAAGCAGCCGAAGAATTAGCTCAAAAATTAATTCCATATTTATCAGAAAAAGCTTCTCTGCTACCCATTACTGAAAATGACCCAGTTGCAACAGATTGGATAAATGGAAGAAGAACACCTGATGCCAATCATGAACTTAAAGCGGCATTTATGGGGCTCAATTTGGGAACTGATGCTATCAAAATATTTAAAATGATTGTAGAAGCAACGGCTTTCGGCTCGAAGGCGATTGTTGATAGATTCATTAGTGAAGGAGTGCCAATCAAGCAAGTAATTGCCATTGGTGGAGTTGCCAAGAAGTCACCGTTTGTGATGCAAACGCTGTCTGACGTATTGAATATGCCAATAAAAGTGGCCAGTTCTGACCAAGCTTGTGCGTTGGGTGCAGCCATGAATGCTTCGGTAACGGCTGGAGTTCATGCTAATCTTTTTGATGCACAAAAAGCGATGGGTTCGGGCTTCGATGCTCGTTATGAACCACGAGCCGAGTATGTAGAAATCTATCAGAAATTATATGGCAAGTATCAAAGTTTGGGGCAGTTTATTGAGAAACAATAAAATGAAGCAAGTAATCTCAAAACGGAATTTTTACATTCTTCAAGAGATTATTTACTTTATGCAAATGACTTTTTATTTCAGGGGTTTCTAAGTTAATCTTAGGAATATTAGGATTGATTTTAACTTTTGACTCATCAATCCCTAAGATATTAAGTTCTTTTTTCATTGCTTTTTTTCGATAAAATATCCTTTGTAATAAGTTGATTTATTGAATGGTTCTGTTGAATCATCGTCCAAAAGACCATAAATATTGTAAAAAAGTTCTGTTTTTTCAAATAATTTTGAAATAGTTGCTCTATAAAGTCGAGTTCGAGCATCCGTACTTCCAGTAAAAAAAACTTTTTTAGTCGGATTGATTTCAAAAAAAGCATACAAAGTTTGTATAACCGAAGACAATATTACTTTCATGTCTTGATTATTACTAATTGCAAATACATCAAGATTATTATCATCAGTAATGTCGCCAAAAATTAAATGAAACAAATCCGCTTTGTTGTCATCGGGTACATAAACAACCATTTTTCGGGTATTTTTTTGTACGCCAATGCTTTCAAAAATATGATAAAGTCCATCGGGTGAAGTTTCAATGTTATAAATAGGTTTGTCCATCTTCAAAAATACTAAAAATATACAAAATATAAAGAAAACAATGCTTGATTTAAAATCTTATGAAGTTTGGTTTGTAACAGGTAGCCAACATTTGTACGGAGAAGAAACACTTCGACAAGTTGATGAACATTCAAAAGTTATAGCCGATTCTTTCAATAATTCGCCAGAAATTCCAGTAAAGGTAGTTTTCAAACCAGTTGTAAAAACTCCTGACGAAATCTTACAAATTTGTAGAGAAGCCAACGCTACTCCCAATTGTGTGGGTATCATAACTTGGATGCACACCTTTTCGCCTGCCAAAATGTGGGTTCGGGGACTTACAGCTCTGCAAATTCCGTTGTTGCATCTTCATACGCAATTCAATCGTGATATTCCGTACAATGATATTGATATGGATTTCATGAATCTGAATCAATCGGCACACGGCGACCGTGAGTTTGGGCATATCATGACCAAAATGCGACTGAATCGCAAAGTGGTGGTTGGGCATTGGCAAGCAGCTTCGGTTCTCGAAAAAATCAATACTTGGGCTCGTGTTTCGGTGGCAAAATACAAAATGCAAACCATGAAAGTGGTTCGTTTTGGCGATAATATGCGTCAAGTTGCCGTAACTGATGGCGATAAAGTTTCGGCCGAAATGAAGTTTGGTTTTTCGGTAAATACGCACGCCGTTGGAGATTTGGTGCAAGTTATCAATCAAATTTCGGATGCTGAAATTGGAAAACTGATTCAAGAATACGAAGATACTTATGATTTGATGGCATCACTGGGTAAAGGTGGCGACCGTCGTAGTTCACTTTATGAAGCTGCACGCATCGAATTGGGCTTAAAAGCATTTTTAGAAGACGGTGGTTATTCGGCATACACTAATACTTTTGAAGACTTACACGGAATGCGTCAACTTCCAGGAATTGGCTCGCAACGCATGATGGCTGCTGGCTACGGTTACGGTGGCGAAGGCGACTGGAAAACATCGACAATGGTGCATATCATGAAAGTTATGGCCAGCGGAATGAAAGGCGGAAACTCTTTCATGGAAGATTATACTTACCATTTCGACCCAGCCAATTCGATGGTTTTAGGTTCACACATGCTCGAAATTTGTCCAACCATTGCAGCACATAAAGTAAAATGTGAGGTGCATCCGCTTGGAATTGGTGGCAAAGAAGACCCTGTTCGCTTGGTATTTAATGCGGCGGCTGGGCCAGCTCTAAATGTTTCATTGGTTGATTTAGGAAATCGTTTCCGTCTGATAGTCAATGAAGTAGAAGCGGTGGAAGTAACCGAAACTTTCCCGAAACTACCAACGGCTCGTGCCTTGTGGAAGCCACAACCAAGTATGGAAATTGGCTTGCAAGCATGGATTTTGGCAGGTGGAGCCCACCACACAGTCTACAGCCAAAATCTAACAACCGAATACATTGAAGATTTGGCCGAAATGCTTGATGTCGAATTGGTAGTAATTGATAAAGATACAACCATTAGAGGATTGAAAAATGAATTGAGATTTAATGATATTTCCTATAAATAATCTGCTAATTTAGGAGAAAATCAGACTTGTAACCTCATTTCTTTCAATTTAAATCTATGGCAGATTCATTTAGCACGAAGATAGTTTCGGCAAGAAAACGCATTGCTTTGGTGGCACATGATAATAAAAAAGATGATTTGATAGACTGGGCAATTTATAACAAAGCGGTTTTGTCAAAGCATCAATTATTTGCCACAGGCACAACTGGAAGATTACTCGAAGAAGCTCTTGATATTTCGGTGGTACGACTTTTGAGTGGTCCACTCGGTGGCGACCAGCAAATTGGAGCATTAATTGCCGAAGGAAAAATAGATATGCTGTTTTTTTTCTGGGATCCAATGGAAGCACAACCGCACGACCCCGACATTAAAGCACTTTTACGCTTGTGTGTGGTTTGGAATATTCCGATGGCTTGCGATCGTGCAACCGCCGACTACATTGTAACGTCGGCACTGATGCATATCGAATACGAAACAGCTGTACCTGATTATAGAAATTATACGAAGAGAATCATTAAAATATGAGCGAATATAAATCTTTAAAAGAAGAATGTTTCGAGGCAAACATGATGCTTCCGAAACTGGGCTTGGTGCTTTTTACTTTTGGTAATGTGAGTGCCGTTGATAGAGAAAAAGCGGTTTTTGCAATCAAGCCAAGCGGTGTGCCGTATGAGTTGCTCAAAGCCGACGATATTGTGATAATGGATTATGATGCGAAAGTTGTAGAAGGTAAAATGCGACCATCGTCTGATACAAAAACACACGCTCAATTATACAAAAATTGGGAAGATATTGGAGGAATTACGCACACACACAGCACTTATGCGGTTGCTTGGGCTCAGGCAGGCATGGACATTCCAATTTTTGGCACAACTCATGCCGACCATACGCACCAAGATATTCCGTGTGCGGCGGTGCTGACCGATGAAATGATTTTGGGCGATTATGAGTTTGAAACGGGCAATCAAATCTTCGATTGTTTTGCTGAAAAGAAACTTTCGCACAAGGAAGTAGAAATGGTTTTACTGCAAAATCATGGACCATTTACTTGGGGAAAAAACGCCGAAAAATCGGTTTACAATGCGGCAGTTTTGGAGGAAATTGCTCGAATGGCAATGTTTACCCTTCAAATAAATCCGAATACTCCGAGAATAAAAGATACTTTACGTATGAAACATTTTGAGCGAAAACATGGCAAAAATGCTTATTACGGACAAGGTTGTTAGACAAATTTACTATAAACATAAATCTTAAAACAAATGAAATTTTTTATTGATACTGCCAATTTAGCCGAAATAAAAGAAGCAAATGACTTGGGCGTTTTGGATGGTGTAACTACCAATCCATCGTTGATGGCAAAAGAAGGTATTTCTGGACAAGAAAATATTTTAAACCATTATAAAGCCATTTGCGAAATCGTTGATGGACCAATTTCGGCCGAAGTTATCTCGACAGATTTTGACGGAATTATTCAAGAAGGTGAGCATTTAGCTTCACTTCACCCCAACATTATCGTAAAAGTGCCAATGATTAAAGACGGAATCAAGGCAATCAAATATTTTACCAATAAAGGAATCCGTACGAACTGTACATTGGTTTTCTCGGCCGGACAAGCTCTTTTGGCAGCCAAAGCTGGTGCAACATACGTGTCGCCTTTTATTGGGCGTTTGGATGATATTTCAGTAGATGGGTTGGATTTGATTGCTCAAATTCGTCTGATTTATGATAATTACGGTTTTGATACACAAATCTTGGCGGCATCGGTTCGTCACCCAATTCATATTATTAAGTGTGCTGAAATCGGCTCAGATGTAATGACAGGCCCGCTAAGTGCTATGTTGGCATTATTGAAACACCCACTAACTGACTCTGGTCTGGAGAAGTTTTTGGCTGACTACAAAAAAGTAAATGGTTGATAGGCTTATGCCTATCAATTTTTTTATTGCAACCTCGCTACATGAATAATAATGCTCTGATACTTAGACTCGAAACGCTCAATTAGATGAGTCTTTTTAATTTATGTAGAATCTCCTCAATTCTTTTTGTAATTGTTTGTAAAATCTATTCAATCTAATAAATATGAACTTAAAAACACTCAGTATAGTGCTGATTAGTGTTGGAATGCTGCAAATTTCATTTGCACAAACACCAGCAAAGTCAAAAAAAAATAAGGCTGAAAAAGTAAATAAAATCGAAAAAACAGCCTTCGGAACATTACCCAATGGTTCGAAAGTTGACCTTTATACGCTTCGTAATTCTAATGGTATGGAAGTACAGATTACTAACTACGGAGGTATAATTACAAATCTTACAGCCCCAGATAAAAAAGGCAAATATGCCAACGTCACCCTTGCCTGCGATTCGCTCAAAGGATACTTAAAAGGCGTCCCTTATTTCGGAGCATTGATTGGAAGATTTGGTAATCGAATAGCCAAAGGTAAGTTTACGCTCGAAGGCAAAGAATATACTTTGGCAACTAATAATAGACCAAATGCCCTTCATGGCGGAAGAAAAGGTTTTGATAAAGTACTTTGGACAGCAACACCCATTGATGCTGCCGAACCGCAACTAAAACTTAACTATACAGCAGCCGACGGTGAAGAAGGTTATCCAGGAAAATTAGATGTTGAAGTAATTTATACACTTCAAAAAGATAATTCATTGAAGATTGATTATAAGGCAACTACTGATAAAACTACGGTCGTGAATCTTACGAATCATACATATTTTAATCTTTCGGCCGATGCCAGCAAGGATATTCTCGACCATGAACTTACTTTGGCTGCTGATAAATTAGTACCAGTTGATGCTACACTCATTCCTACCGGTGAACTCACAGCCGTCGCTGGAACACCATTTGATTTTACTAAACCTCACAAGATTGGCGAAAGAATTAATGATGCCAATGATGCTCAAATCAAATACGGAAAAGGGTATGACCATTGCTGGGCTTTTACTGATGCAAGTAATAAATTAAAAAACGTAGCTTCGGTTTATGAAGCAACAACTGGTCGTGTGATGGAAGTTTTTACAACTGAGCCAGCCATTCAGTTTTATTCAGGGAATTTCTTAGATGGTTCAGCAATTGTTAAAGGAGGTGTTCCTGCAAAATTCCGTTCAGGCTTCTGCTTAGAAACCCAACATTACCCAGATTCACCCAATCAACCGAACTTCCCAACTACGGTTTTAAAACCTAACGAAACCTATCGAACAACTACTGTTTATAAGTTTTCGGTAAAATAATCTACACATAAATTTAGTTTAAAACGCAATATAAATCTTTATGAGGTTGTATTGCGTTTTTTTTATTCAAAATTACTACTCAAGACTTTCATGAAAATAGCCCAAGGTTAAGATGTTGATATATTCAATTTTTTCTACGCTAAAAATGAGTTATTTCTTCTCAAAGTTTATCATATTTTACGTATAGTCTTCATTTTTTGTATTAGCACAGAAAACTTGTATAATAATAGTGTAAAATTGACACTTTTTAAGTTTACTGAACATTTGTGGTGTTTATTTAGTGAATTGTGCTACTCTATTTTTAAGTCAGTGCCTTACTTTGCAAGCGTAATTTTATATTATTTATTAAATGATTCATATTTATTAATTATGAAACAAATTGACTTGTACATTTCAATCACTCGGAAAAAGCTGTACTTAGTTGTATCAGGTATTTTTCTTTTGATTGGCTTTTCAGGCTTTTCGCTAAAAGCTCAAACAGTGAAAGGAACAGTGAAATCTAACACAGGAGAAACGATTCCTGGGGCAGCCGTCACTATCAAGGGTACAACGCAGGGCGTTAATGCTGGTGCAGAGGGAGAATTCTCAATTTTTTGTACACCCAAACAAACCTTGGTTGTTAGTTCAGTTGGATTCAAGGCCAAAGAAGTTGTAGTTGGTAATCAAAAAATTATCAATGTTGTGTTGGAAGAAATTTTATCGGAATTATCCGAGGTTGTAGTTGTTGGTTATGGAAGACAGAAGAAAGAAGGCGTTGTTGCATCAGTAACTCAAACTACCAATAAGGAGCTTGAGCGTGCGGGCGGGGTTTCGAGTATTGGTGCTGCTCTAACAGGGAATGTACCAGGTTTGATAACAAATGCAAGTACTGGGCTTCCTGGTGCAGAAGACCCCCAGATTTTGATTCGTGGTCGTAGTTCTTGGAATAACTCTGAACCATTAATTCTGGTGGATGGCGTTGAGCGTCCGATGAATAGTGTGGATATTAGTTCGGTAGAAACAATCACTGTATTGAAAGATGCTTCGGCAACTGCAGTTTTTGGTTCAAGAGGTGCAAATGGTGTAATCTTGATTACTACCAAACGTGGGCAGACTGGTAAAGCATCAATCAGAGCGACAGTGAATACGATTGTGAAAGCACCATCAAAATTGCCACAAAAGTATGATTCTTATGATGCTCTCGGAATCAGAAATGAAGCAATCGAATATGAGCTTGCCGCCCGTCCAGAAGGTTGGAGAAACATTACACCGCAAGCCATTATTGACAAATATCGTAATCCTGCCAATCTTGCTGAGGCAGAGCGTTATCCGAATGTTGATTGGGAGGAAGCATTATTTAAGCCTTATGCTATTTCAAATAATGCCAATCTAAATATTAGTGGTGGAACAAATTTGGTAAAGTATTTCACCAGTGCAGATATTTTGCAAGAAGCTGATTTGTTTAAAGTGTACGACAATAAGCGTGGATACCAACAAGGCTTTGGCTTTAATCGTCTGAATGTTCGTAGTAATTTAGACTTTCAATTATCAAAAAGTACTTTGTTTAAAACAAACCTTTCTGGTTCGTATGGTGTCAGAAAAAGTCCGTGGGGTTTCTCAGGAAGCCAATATGGCCCTTGGATTGATGCCTACAGTGCTGCACCTGATTTATTTTTGCCAAAGTATGCTGATGGTTCATGGGGATTCTATGCTCCAAACCAAGCAAGGGCTGAGAACTCTGCATTGAGTTTGGCGATTGGTGGTATTCAATACCAAACTACTGCACGAATTACGACTGATTTTACTTTAGAACAAGACTTAGAACGACTTGTGAAGGGGCTAAGAGCTTCTGGAACTGTTTCGTTGGATAATACTTTCGTAGAATCTGACCGTGGTGTAAACGACCTTTTCAATGGAACACAACGCAAATGGATAAACCCTGACAATGGCGTTGAAACTTTTCAACAAGCCGTTGATGGTATCACTGGATTTGATTTTCAAGAAGGTATCAAGTGGAATCCAGCAGCAGGAAATATTGGAGCGAGTCAGAGAAGGTTATTTTATCAGTTGCAATTAAATTATAATACAACCATTGCAGGAAAGCATAATATTACTGCGATGGGTTTGACTAACAGAAATGTTTTTGCAAGTGGAAATACCATTCCGTCGTATCGTGAAGACTGGGTATTTAGAACAACCTACAATTTCAATAATAAATATACCATCGAATACAACGGTGCTTATAATGGTTCTGAGCAATTTGCCAGCGATTATCGCTTCGCATTCTTCTCATCTGGTGGAGCAAACTGGGTTATCTCGAATGAGAACTTCATGAAACCAATAAAATTCATCAATTCATTGAAACTCCGTATGTCTTACGGGCAAACAGGATTTGATAATTTGGGTGTAAGATGGCCATATTTAGAGCAATGGTCTTACGGTGGAAGGTCGAGACTGGGAGTTACAGGTGAAGGTGCAGAACAAAGCCCATATACTTGGTATTCGCAGGCAACAGTTGGAAATCCGACGGTTCAGTGGGAAGAATCTGAGAAGTTTAATGTTGGTTTAGATTTTGAGATTCTCAAAGGTTTAGTTAAAGGTAAAGCAGACATATTTCAAGATAATAGAAGTAAGATTTTGTTGACAGGAAGGGCTGATGTTCCGAGTTATTTTGGAGCCGCACCACCAGTAGCAAACTTGGGGGCTGTAAAATCTCAAGGCTATGAAGTGGAACTACATTTCAATAAAAACGTAGGAAAATTCCGTTTGTGGGCTGACCTTAATATGACCCATACCGAAAACAAAATTTTAGAACGTGCTACTCCAGAATTACTCCCAGATTATCAGAAACCAGAAGGAATGCAAATTGACCAAGTTTATTCGTACGTGAATAATGGAATATATAATACTTGGGATCAACTTTATGGCAGTACAATGCACAATGTAAATGATAATCAGAAACTTGTAGGCAATTATTACTTAGTTGATTATAATGCTGATGGCGTGATAGATTCACAAGATAGAATTCCGTATGGACACACGGGTTGGCCTCAAAACACCTACAATGCTACATTTGGTTTAGATTGGAAAGGACTATCGGCGTTTGTTCAATTTTATGCCGTAAATAATGCAACACGCCAAGTTGTATTTACAAGTCTAAGTGGTCAAAGTAACACAGTCTATCATGAAGGAGCATACTGGTCTCCACAAAATCCAAATGGAACACCCATTCCACGCTGGCTTACTACTCCTTTCAGTGATTACCGAGGCACGCAATATATGTACGATGGCTCGTATGCAAGGTTAAAAAATGCCGAAATCGCTTACACATTTACTACCGAACTCAGCCGAAAAATGGGTTTCAACAGTCTCAGAGTATATATCAATGGCAATAACCTCTATGCTTGGAGCAAAATGCCTGACGATAGAGAATCAAATTTTGCTGGTACAGGCTGGGCATCGCAGGGAGCTTACCCGACTGTAAAAAGATATAATTTGGGTTTAAACATAACTTTCTAATTAATAAAATCATGAAAAATAGAATAAAACTTTTAGTCTTAGTTTGTTCATTATCTTTTGGGGTTACTTCATGTTCAGACTTTTTAGACCGTGACCCTCAATCATTGGTATCAGATAGAGATGCCTTTAAAAATTTCGTCAATTTTCAAGGTTTCACCGAAGAACTTTATCATACAATTCCCGATTTTACGAATGGTTATTGGACAAATTCTTTCAATTGGGGAGAAGATGAGATTCAATCAACTGCTCAGAATTTCCACTTTGGTGTAAAAATCGACAATGGGGATTTTTGGGGCTGGCAACGTAATTTCGACGGCTGGCAAGCTGGTTGGATGGACCGCAATAACAATGTAACAAACGATGACCGCTTTGCAAAATCGCTTTGGGGCTTGGGCTGGTACGGTATCCGAAAAGCAAATTTGGGTTTAGCGAATTTAGATAAACTAACTGATGCTACCCAAGAAGAAAAAGACCTAATCAAAGGGCAATTATTGTTTTTCCGTGGATGGTATCATTTTATGTTTATGCAATATTTTGGTGGACTTCCATACATTGATAAAGTATTGCCTGGTGATGAAAAACTAACAATGCCACGTCTGAAATATAGCGAATGTGCCGATAAAGCTGCTGCCGATTTCAGAGAAGCTGCTAATTTATTGCCAACCGACTGGGATAATACAACTGCTGGAAAAAGAACGCTTGGCAAAAACCAATTGCGTATCAATAAAATCATGGCATTAGGTTATTTAGGGAAAAATTACCTTTGGGCAGGAAGTCCGTTGATGAACCAAGTTTCAGGCGGAAGCACTTCTTACAATGCAGATTATTGCAAAAAAGCTGCCGAAGCATTTGGTGAATTGCTTACGTTGACTGAAAGTGGTGCTGCACCTCACAAATTAGTTCCGTTTGCACAATATTCTACTAATTTCTATACAACTGGTCAGAACTGGCAAATCCCAGGTGGCACAGAAGCTATCTTCCGTGGGCCGTATTATGGTGCAAATAACTCAAACTGGGGAACAAGCAAACAATACAGTCCACTGATTATCAGTGAGGGAGACGTGAAGTTTTTACCAACTTCAAACTACGTTAATAACTACGGAATGGCCAACGGAATGCCGATTAAAGACATTACAAAAGCTGACCCAGAGTCTGGCTATAACCCCGAATTTCCGTGGAAAGGCCGTGACCCACGCTTCTACAACGACATCGTTTTTGATGGTGTAAGAATGGTTGCAGGAAGTATTCCAAACGCTGCTGAGGTAAATAACCGCCACGCAAACTTACATACAGGCGGTTCGTACCGTGATATAGCTACTGGTAGCCGTACAGGATATTTATTGTTCAAATTTGTACCAAGAACTGCCAACAAATACGACCAAGGATATAGCTATGATAAGAGCTTGAATATCAAAGTTCCTTATATGCGTCTCGCTGACATTTATTTGATGTACGCCGAAGCTGCTGCACAAGGTTTTGGTTCGGCTTTAGGAAAATCGAGCAATTATTCAAAATCATCAGTCGATGCCATTAATGTAATCAGAGAAAGAGCAGGGGTAAGTCCCGTAAATGCTAAATTCTTGGGTTCGTTAGATACTTACATGGAAGAAGTAAGACGTGAGCGTGCCGTAGAACTTGCTTTTGAAGGCCATCGCTTTAATGATCTTCGTCGTTGGTTATTGATTTCAAAAAGCCCTTATACACTCAAAAAATCAATTGAATTTGATAGAGCTGCTCCACTTGACCCTGCCAAAGACCCGAAAGATAATCGTGTTTTGAACTTGCGTGAAACTACAATCTTAGAACGTAAATTCACTGACAAACATAATTGGTTGCCACTAAAGGTCAATGATGTGAATTTGTATCTGGAGTTTTCGCAAAACCCAGGTTGGTAAGCAAAATTCGATTCATAAAATGAGATAATAATTGATAAACGAATAAAAAATGAAGTTTATAAAAATAATTATGGGCTTGTGTCTGCTACTTGTTTTACCGAAAAACAATGTAGTAGCACAAAGCACTCCGACAATTAAAATGAAGGCCAAAGTAGTTGGTTCTGACAAACAACCAATCAGCGGTGCAATCGTTAAGGGCTCTGAAGAAAACGCTAAGGCTGTTACTACTGACGCTTCGGGAGCATTCATGATTGAAGTGCCAAAAAATGATGTGGTTTCGATAGTTGCGACTGGCTTTCTCGTAAAGTATGTCACGGCTACCGAACAAATTAGTGAAATAACGATTTCACCAAGCAAAAACACCGAAAAAGTAAACGTTGCTTTTCGTGAAGTTGATAAAAAAGACTTGCTTGGCGGGGTAGAATCTGTAAATGTAAGAGAGCTTCTCACCAAAAATTACTTTACTTACTCACTTGCCGACATGGAAGCTTTAGTGCCTGGTTTCAACGGGAATAGTAATTGGGGAATGGGAAATTATTTGTTTATGATAGATGGTGTGCCTCGTGAAACTGGAAACGTGGCACCAACCGAAATTGAACAAATTGTTTTCTTAAAAGGTGCAAATGCGGTGGCCTTATACGGTAGCCGTGCGGCCAAAGGTGTAATTAATATTATCACAAAAAGAGGCGTTGCTGGCAAAAATCGCTTTGACCTCCGAATCAATAATGGTATAAATACTCCAAAGGCAATGCCTCGTTATTTAGGTTCGGGCGAATACATGACGCTTTATAATGAGGCTCGTAGAAATGATGGATTAACAAATCTGTATTCTGAATTAGATATTTACAATCATGCTTCGGGGAAAAATAAATACCGTTATCCAAGTATTGACTTTTATTCACCAGAATACCTTAAAAGCTCTTATGGTAGTTATGATGCAACAGCTGAAATTTCGGGAGGAAACGAAAGGGTTAAATATTATACTAATTTAGGGTATGCTAAAACCAGTTCGCTTTTAAACTTCGGTGAAGCGAAAAACAATAATAGCTCTGACCGACTCAATTTTCGTGGAAATATTGATGTAAACCTCAACGAATATATCAATTTCAATGCCGATGCTACGGCCATCTTTTTTACAGGTCGTGGTGTAAATGCTAATTTCTGGAATAGTGCCACAACCATTCGTCCGAATCGTTTTTCACCACTTATTCCAATTGATTTGGTTGAAAAAGAAGACGCAGCTTCACAGGTATTTATTCAAAATAGCAATAATATTATTGATGGGAAATACTTATTGGGAGGTACGCAGTTAGACCAAACCAATCCGCTTGCTACTATTTATTCGGGTGGAAATAACCAATACGCTAATCGCCAATTTCAGTTTAATACTGGAATCAAAGCTGATTTAAGAAATGTTTTACAAGGACTATCTTTCAAGTCGGCTTTTGCGGTTGATTATGCGACCGAATATTCATTATCATACAACTATACGTATGCAACGTACGCTCCAACTTGGAATAGTTACAGCGGCACTGACCTTATAAGTGGTCTAACACTCTACAATCAAGATTCAAGGTCGGGAACTCAGAATGTATCGGGTAATAGATACCGCCAAACGATAGTTCTATCAGGACAGTTCAATTACGATAGAACATTCAACGCCAATCATAATTTGTCGGCCATTTTATTGGTAAACGGCTTCCAACAATCAGAATCTGCCATTTATCACCGAACTAGTAATGCAAACTTGGGATTTTTAGCAAGTTATAATTTCAAGCAAAAATATTATGTGGATTTAAGCTCGGCTTATGTACATTCATCGAAACTTCCACCAAGTAATCGTCAGGCACTTTCGCCATCGGTTTCTTTGGGTTGGAGAATAAGCGAAGAGTCGTTCCTCAAAAATGCTGATGCAATTGATGATTTAAAACTAACGGCTTCGGCAAGCATTTTACAAACCGACCTCGATATTAATAATTATTATTTATATCAAGGCATTTACACAGGTGCGGGTTCTTGGTACGGTTGGAAAGATGGTACGGGTATTCAAGCAACCGAATCAAGAAGGGGCGATAACCCAAACATGACTTTTCCTAAACGTGAAGAAATTACTGTCGGCTTTGAGGGTTCATTTTTCAAGAAATTCTTGACCTTGAATGGTACATTTTTCATGAATAAAATTTCAGGAAATATCATTCAAGCGGCTGTTTTATTTCCGAGTTATTTTACAACTGGTTTCCCTGTTTCTTCATTTATTCCTTTCGTAAACTACAACGATGATAAGCGTGTTGGTTTTGATTTTGGAGCAAATTTGAACAGAAAATTAGGAAATATTAACTGGACAATGGGTCTAAACGCTACCTATTATGAAGCTACGGCCTCTAAACGAGCTGAATTATTTGAAAATACCTACCAAAACCGTCAAGGAAAACCTTTAGATGCTATGTGGGGCTTGCAAAGTTTAGGATTGTTCCAAACTAAGGAAGAAATCGCTTCATCGCCAACACAAACATTCGGACAAGTAAAACCTGGTGATATTAAGTACAAAGACCAAAACAACGATGGCACAATTGACACCCGTGACGAAGTATATTTGGGCAGAGGTGGTTGGTTTGGTTCTCCGCTTACGTTGGGTCTAAACTTTACGGCACAATGGAAAAAACTCACATTTTTTGCTTTAGGAGTAGGTCGTTTTGGAGGAAATGCCATGCGTAGCAATTCTTATTTCTGGGTTGATGGCGAAGACAAATACTCGGAAGTAGTAAGAGATAGA
Source organism: Emticicia sp. MM (assembly GCF_001649495.1). Classification (NCBI taxonomy): domain Bacteria; kingdom Pseudomonadati; phylum Bacteroidota; class Cytophagia; order Cytophagales; family Leadbetterellaceae; genus Emticicia; species Emticicia sp. MM. The sequence continues at coordinate 111,051 of NZ_LXHX01000108.1, forward strand.
TGGACAGAAGAAACTAAAGCAACTGCTCAGTTTCCAAGATTGACTACCTTGAACAGCGATAATAATTTCCGCTCTTCAGATTTCTGGATGTACAAAACAAACCGTTTCGACTTAAACAAAGTACAAGTTTCATACGATTTAACGAATATTCTGAAAATGAAATCACTTGTACGTGAATTAGGTGTATATGTGAGTGGATTTAACCTCCTGACTGTTTCTGAGAACCGCAAAATCATGGAAATGAACGTAGGTACTGCACCACAAACTCGAATGTTCAATGTAGGAATAAAAGCCCTATTCTAAATCTGAAAGCATCAAATTTTGACTATTACACTTATGTTTTATATGAAGAAAGGAATATTAAAGGCGGTGGTTTGTGCGACTGTATTACTGACAGGGTGCCAAGACCTCATAGAACCCGCCATTGAAAATAACCGACAATTAGATGCCAGTGCGTATGTACCAAGCGATTCGAGATTCCCTTATGGATTATTGCTGAATGGTTATAACCGAATTCCAACTAACAACTGGTCATTCAATGATGTTGCCACCGATGACGCTGTAAGCAATGACCAAAACAATGGTTATTTGAAAATGGCAACGGGGCAATGGACTGCCAATAACAACCCCGCCAACCAATGGACTAACTGTTTCGCAGGAATTCAATACATGAATATTACCCTTGGTGAAATTGATAAAGTTCAATGGGTAACAGACCCCGTTACAAACAAATTGTTTGCGACCCGTATCAAAGGAGAAGCTTATGGTCTTCGTGCTTTGTTGATGTATCATCTTTTGCAAGCTCACGCAGGCAAAGGTGCGAATGGACAAATGCTCGGAATACCGATTTTGCTTAAACCACAAACTACTTCCGATAACTACAATCTGCCAAGAGCTACTTTTGATGAGTGTGTTAAGCAAATTTATCAAGATTTGGATAGTGCAGATGTAAAACTTCCATTAGACTATCGAGATATAGCCTTGGGGCAAGCGTCGCAGATTCCTGCCAAATATGGTACAGTCAGCGTTGAGCAATATAACCGTGCTTTTGGAGTTACTTTCAGTGGTTTATTTACTGGTCGAATTGCAAAAGCAATCAAAGCACAAACGGCATTATTGGCTGCAAGTCCAGCTTTTGGCAATGACAATGCAAGTAAGTGGACAGATGCAGCCAATGCGGCAGCAGCAGTATTGAATCTGAATGGTGGATTAAACGCCATTACAAGCAATGTTGCGAGTGGACTCAATTGGTATTCAAACACTGCCGAGATTGCGAGTTTGAAAGATGGAGCGAATCCGCCCGAAATATTATGGCGTAACAACTGGTTTGAAAACAGAGATTTGGAACAAGCCAACTTTCCACCAACATTATTCGGAAATGGTCGTATTAACCCAACTCAAAACCTTGTTGATGCCTTCCCGATGTTGAATGGATACCCGATTAATAACCCTTTAAGTGGTTATAATCCAAATGACCCTTACACCAATCGTGACCCACGCCTAAGAATGTTTATCTTGGTAAACGGTGCAACGGCAGGTGTAAATAATACGGTGATCAATACCAATGCTGATGGTACAACAAACAACGCCCTTAATCGAGTAGAAACTTCAACTCGAACTGGCTATTATTTGAGAAAATTATTACGCCAAGATGTAAACCTTAATCCAACATCACCCAGCAATCAGCGTCATTATAAACCGCACATTCGTTATACAGAAATTGCATTGGCGTATGCAGAAGCAGCAAATGAGGCTTTCGGGCCAATGGGAATGGGGTCAAATACTTACTCGGCTTACGACATCATCAGAGCGATTCGTAGAAGAGCAGGAATTGGCACGACGAATAACGATGCTTACTTAGAAAGTGCCAAAGGAAGCAAGGAAACTATGCGTCAGTTGATTCGTAACGAACGCCGCCTGGAACTTTGTTTTGAAGGCTTCAGATTTTGGGATTTACGTCGTTGGAATGCCGACCTTACTGAGCCAGCCAAAGGTATGAGTATTCAAAATGGTGCTTACACGGTTATTCCTGCAGTACAAGACAGAGTGTTTAGGAGTTTTATGAAATATGGGCCTATTCCATATTCAGAAATTCTAAAATATCCTGCACTCGTACAAAACGAAGGTTGGAATTAATTCTCAACCATATTTTTAACATTGACAAAATTTTATATCAATATGAAGAGATTAATTTATATGTCGGTACTGCTCCTAATTGGACTTGCCTCTTGTAATCAGGAAGTTGAGTTTCCTGATTTTAAAACGCAGAACGTATATTTTGCTTATCAATATCCTGTAAGAACAATTACTCTCGGTGATGATGCTTTTGTCAATACGGATTTAGATAATGCTAAAAAATGCCAAATTTATGCCACAATTGGTGGCGTTTATGAAAGTAGAAGTGATATAGCAATACAAGTATCGGTCGATAAATCACTCCTAAAAAATGGAATGTTGTTTGGTGCAGGCCGAGATGAAATACTTGCTATGCCAGATAACTATTATTCATTGGCATCTGATAAAATTATTATTCCCAAAGGAGCATTAGCAGGTGGCGTAGATGTGCAGCTAACGGATGCGTTTTTTGCTGACCCCAAATCCATCAAAAATACCTATGTAATTCCGATGGCAATCACTCAAAGCGATGTAAACAAAATACCTGCTCTTGCTGGAAAGAACTTCGTTTTGTATGCTATAAAATACATTAATCCGTGGCACGGAAACTACCTACGTCGTGGAAATGATGTTGTGACTGGTGCAGTGAGCAGAACGGTTGTTCGCCATGCTCAGTTTGTAGAAAATGACGAAGTAAATAAACTAACAACTAAGTCGTTGAGTGAGCTTGAATTTCCAGTAATTCTCAAAGATAAAGACAACAAGAATGTTAGTGTAACACTATTGATGAAGTTTGACAACGATGGGAAATGCACAATTTCGTCGCTAACAAACGGGACTACTGCTACAGGAAGCGGTGCATTCATCAAGAAAGGAGAAAAAAACAGTTGGGGTAATAAAGACCGTGATGCCCTGTATTTAAAGTATGAAGTAAATGTTGCTGGAATGAAAGTTGCCACTACCGACACGCTCGTGATGCGTGACCGTACTGTAGCTTTTGAGACTTTTTCGCCAGTTGCAAAGTAATGTTTCATTCAACAATAGAATAGTTTTTTTATGAACAAATTATATAAAATAACACTGGGGCTGACTGCAATCATGGCGGCTTCGTGTGCAACATTCGAGCCCTTGGAATATAGTGTTCCAAAACCCGAAAATGTTGCTATACAAGAAGAGATCGATGCTTATCCTGCTCTAAAATCCCTTATCAATCGTACTGCTCATCCTAATTTTAAATTTGGTGCTGCTCTTTCGTTGGCCGATTATAACAACAAAGGTGTGATGTATCGATTAGCAAATAAAAATTTCGATGAAATCGTACTGGGCTACGAAATGAAGCACGGCGGTGTGGTTCAATCGAATGGTAACTTAGCACTTGATAATGTTTCAAGATTACTCGAAAATGCCAAAACTGCTGGTGTTTCAGTTTATGGTCATACTTTGTGCTGGCACGCAAATCAAAATGCAACTTATTTGAAAAGTGTCATTGCACCTGACGTTTTATCTTCAACTGGGCCAGGCTGGGATTTAATCACTTCGAATGATTTTGAAGGCAATACAACTAATAACTTTGAAGCCAATGCTAATGCCGTAACATCTTACACGGCTGCTGGCGGTGGTGCAAATGGTGTTGGAAGAGCATTAAAAATAACCAATGCAAGTGTTCGTGCCAATGATTGGGAAGCTCAGCTTTTCATAAAATTTGCTCCAGCGGCTGTTGTAGGAGAAAAATATACGCTTAAAATGGATATCAAAGCAGATGTTGCGGCATCTTATCCAACTCAGGCACACGTAACTCCAGGTGCATACAAACACTGGGATTTCTTTGGAACTCTTTCGGCTACTCCTACTTGGACAACTTATACAAGAGAAATTACAGTTACCGCAGATATGGCAACTTGTGGTGCAATTGCTTTCAATCTGGGTAAAACTGCTACAAGTTATTATTTTGATAACATCACCTTGACAAAGTATAATGCTACTGGAAGTATTCAAACAAAAGAAAAATCGCCAGAGGTTAAAAAGACACTTATTACCAATACTTTAGATAAGTGGATGTCTGGAATGTTGGCTGTAAGTAAACCTTATGTGAAAGCATGGGACGTGGTAAACGAACCGATGGACGATGGAAAACCATACGAACTCAAAACTGGCGTAGGCAGAACACTTAAAGCTGATGAATTTTACTGGCAAGATTATTTAGGTAAAGATTATGGCGTAATGGCTTTTCAAATGGCCAGAAAATACGGAAATGCCAACGATATTCTCTTCATTAATGATTACAACTTAGAATATAGTTTAGATAAATGCAAAGGACTCATCGACTACGTAAAGTATATCGAAGGAAAAGGTGCTAAAGTAGATGGTATTGGTACGCAAATGCACATTGATATTAAATCTGATAAAACAAAAATTGCCGAAATGTTTAAATTATTAGCAGCTACGGGCAAATTGATTAAAATTTCGGAAATGGATATCGGTTTGGGAAATGTAAAAACAGCCGCAGCTACGCAAGACCAATACAAAGCTCAGGCCGAAATGTATAAATATGTGATTGATAAATACTTTGAGATTGTTCCTGCTGCTCAACGATACGGCATCACGTTGTGGAGTCCGTTGGATAGCCCTGCCAATTCAAGTTGGAGAGCAGATGAACCAATCGGACTTTGGAATCAACAATATGTAAGAAAATTAGCTTATTCTTACGTAGCTGAATCGCTCAAAGCCAATTTAAAGTAATATTCAGTTACAATCATCACCACTAAAAGTCCAATCCCCCACATTTCAAAAATGCTGGGGGATTATTTCTATAAATCCTTAATAGTGATGGTTCATCTACAACATTTAAGGTATGGTATAATTAATTTGTGAAAGATAGCAGACGAATAATATCTTTGAAATATCGTAAGGTTAAATCAGCAAAAATGAGAAGATTATGCATTTTATTGGCACTTTTAGGAGTTTTTCATTGGGTTCGAGGGCAACAAATTGAATATAAATTTATCAATTATAGCAGTAGAAACGGACTAACTTCTAATTCGGTCAATGCCATCATCAAAGATAAAAATGGTTTTATGTGGTTTGCCACCGAAGACGGTCTCAATCGTTTTGATGGTCAAAACTTTACAGCATACCATCACAAAGACCGTGATATTACAAGTATCGGCCGAGGCCCAGTGATTGCCATGACACAAGACCGAGCAGGTCGAATTTGGCTGGCCACTAATCTGACATTATCTGTCTATAATCTCAATTTAGATTCATTTATCAACTATGACTTCTCAAAGTATGGATGGATTATAAGTCTCTGTGCCGACCAGTCAGGAAAAATCTGGGTCGGAACTTACGCAGGGCTGTTTGTTTTTGACCCTACCACTAAAAATGTGAAAGCTTTTAAAGCGGATATTAACAATAAATCTAAGCTAAATTCAAATACCATTAAGTGTATTTTTGAAGATAGCCGTAACAATCTATGGGTAGGTACAGAGAATGGCTTACATCTTTTTGATAAAAAAAGTGAGCAGTTTACGAGGTTTCTAAGCAACCCAAATCGCCAAGATGCCATTTCAAGTAATCAAATTACATGCATTACCGAAGACAAAAACGGAAAACTTTGGATTGGAACAAGTAAAGGTGGGCTAAACTTAATGAATGGTACAAGAAATAGCTTCATTGCTTATAAATCTGATAAAAATGATGCAAATACGCTTTCTAACAACCATATTCACAAGATTGTTTTTGATAAAACTGGGCAACTTTGGGTTGGAACAGAAAGTAATTTAGACATTCTGAACCCCGCAACAGGAAAAGTAAGTAGAGTAAAAAGTACCTTAGTTGAGCAGAATGGTTTTACTCCAAACACTTATGGTCGTTCGGTCAGAGATATTTATATCGATAATGCTGGAATTTACTGGATTGCTTTTTTTCAGTCGGGTATCAATAAATATGATACTAATTTGGCTTTCTTTAACCACAAACAGTTTAAACCCTATGACCCTAATGGATTGACAGGAAGCTCAATAATGTCATTTGCGGAAAGCCCATCGGGTGATGTTTTTATCGGAACAGAAGGCACGGGAATAGACATTTTTAATCGAAAAACAGGACAAATAAAACCCTTTCGTTTGCCCCAACAACGTGCCAATAACTCCTCTATTCTTGCTCTTGAATGTGCTGGAAACAATCTTTGGGTGGGTACATATCAGGCTGGTTTGTATAGTATTAATCTAAGCACTGGGGCTTCTCGTTATTTTTATATACCAAAAAGCAACACTGATGCTAACGATGTAGTAGTGAATTGTTTTAAAACCGATAAAAATGGCAAAATTTGGATAGGAACGAACGGAAATGGAGTTTATCGTTTCGACCCCACAACTAATCAATTAGAAACGAGTGATCAGATTTTTAATTTAAAACCAGACCAAAAAATTCCAATAAATAATTTTATTACTACCATCGAACAAGACCATTCGGGCAATTTTTGGTTTGGCTCAAATGGTACTGGTATTGCCGTTTATTATCCAACTCAAAATCGTTTTCAGGTGCTTAATTCAGGCAATAGTAGCCTTCCAATAGATAGAGTACAGACCATCTACTGCGACCATTCGAGCAGTATTTGGGTCGGTTCTTTGGGTGGTGGACTCAGTTTGTTCAAATCCGATACAAAATCTTTTGAACGCTTTGATGAAAGCTATTCATTGTCGAATGGTGTAATTTACAAAATCTTAGAAGATGAAAAAGGCAAGCTTTGGGTCAGTACCAACAATGGTATTAGTTCTTTTGATGTCAATAAAAAAGTATTTAGAAATTTCACTCATTATAACGGTGTTCAGCAAAGTACATTTAATATTGGTTCGGGGCTGATAACCGCCGATAAAACCTTGTTTTTTGGTGGACTCGACGGCTTTAACTATTTTAAATCGGCCAATATTTTTCAAAAAAATAACATTCCGATTGTGGTTACTACCAACTTGAAAATAAACAATAAACAGGTAAATCCTGTAGAAAATACCGAAATAACTGAGCATATTTCAACAGCAAAAGAAATGATTTTGAGTTATAAACAAAACTTCTCAATTGATTTTATTGCTTTAAATTACACTGCCCCCCACGAAAATAGATATGCTTATAAACTCGATGGATTTGATAAAGAATGGAACGAAGTTGGCACAAATACTACTGCTGTATATACAAACTTAGACCCTAAATCTTATACTTTCCGACTAAAAGTACACAGCGAAGATGGCTCATGGGAAACCCCCGAAAAGGTCATTGAAATAATTGTCAAACCACCATTTTGGCGTACATATTATGCTTATTTCTGTTACATAGTTATGATTCTGCTCGCTGTTTGGGCAATAAGAAGGAGTTCGATTCAAAAATTGAAAAATGAATTTATGAGAAAGCAGGAACGCTTAGAAATGAATCATTTAATTGAAAAAGAACGACATGATGCCGAACAAAAAATGGAACTCGAAAAGGTTAAAATCAAGTTCTTAACAAACCTAAGCCATGAATTAAAAACCCCACTTACGCTTGTTTTGAATCCGATTGAAAATTTGATGTTTCATGAAAAAAGTACAGAACGCTTAGAAATGCTTAATTTGATTAGTCGAAATGCAAAAAGGCTGCTCAATTTGGTTAATCAATTGCTTGATTTTAGAAGAATCGAAGACAACGAATTGACTCTGCATAAAACCGATGGCGATTTAATTACATTCACCCAAGAAATCGTAGATTCGTTCAAATACATAGCCGTCAGAAAGAATATTTCATTGCACTTTGTGAGTTCGTTTAGCACTTACAATGCTTCGTTCGACAAAGATAAATTAGAACGAGTACTGATAAATCTACTTTCAAATGCTATAAAATTTACCAACGATGGCGGAAATGTGAGTCTTCAAATAACAGCAGAAGGTGACACAGGCATTAGAATGACGCTGAGAGATACAGGTATCGGGTTGCGAGCAGATTTGACAGAGAAGATTTTTGAGCGTTTTTTTCAGGCAGATAATAACGTAGATATTCTTAATCAAGGAAGTGGCATTGGTCTATCTATAGCTCAGGAATTTGTAAAACTTCACGGCGGAACAATTAGAGTAGAAAGCGAAGAAGGCGTAGGAAGTGCTTTCATCATTTTGCTGCCCTTGACTCCAATTAATTACCAGCAATCAACGTCGTTGCTAAATGCAAACGAAAGTTTAGACGCTGTTGAAAGCTTTGCGAAAAACGAACCACCAAAAATCGAAAAACCAATTGTATTAATCATAGATGACGATGCCGATTTAAGAGCATATTTAGTTGAAAGTTTAAAAAATAAATATAAAATCATAGAAGCCGCCGATGGGAAGCAAGGTTGGCAAAAAGCATTGGCCAATCACCCACAGTTAATCATTAGTGACGTAAACATGCCAGTAATGGATGGCGTAGAAATGGTACGAAAAATCAAGAACGATAGTCGAACCAAACATATTCCTGTGATTATGCTGACAGTCTTATCAGAAGAAACTGAGCAATTAAAAGGATTAGAAGCAGGTGCAAGCGATTATCTGACTAAACCCTTCAGTTTTCACTTATTGAATATTAAAATTGAGAATTTGCTTAGTTTGAATAGTTTATTGAAAAATACGTACAGTAAACACATTCAATTTGAGAAACCAGAAGTAGAGACAATTTCGGAAGATGAGAAATTCCTACTAAAAATCACTCGTTATGTGGAAGAAAACATTGAAAACCCTAATCTTTCGATTGAAGAATTAAGCAAAGCGATGTTTGTCAGTCGAGGTACATTATATGCAAAAGTTTTAAATCTCACAGGCGAAAGTCCCGTTGAATATGTGAGGTCTTTGAAATTGAAAAAGGCACTTTCACTCTTACAAAAAAATGACTTGAAGATTTCACAAATTGCTTATTCGGTGGGTTTTTCAAATCCCAATTATTTTGCCAGAGCCTTCAAAGCCAAGTATAATGTGTCACCGTCTGAATATTTATCGCTCAATAAAACGTCATAGACAACCTAAGAAATAGATATCGGGTTAAAATTCGGATTTGACTGGGGATGTGCTTTATTGAACGTTCATTTGTTGTGTTTTTTTATGAAGGACATAAACTACCAAATGAACTACAACGAAAAGTACCAGATGTAATCCGAAGGATTTGTTGCGGTGAAAATTATTCGTTTAAAATTTCGTCCTCGGCTATGGATTTCACCTTTATCACTAACTTTAGATAAAATCATTCGATACTTCGATATTCAACCATAAAGAAAATTAAAAATACAAGTCTATGAAAAAACTTTGCTTAATACTTCTATTCTTTACATTTCATGGCATAGGCTTCTCACAATCTGTTAAATTAGAGGCTTCATCAGAAGCTGCAAAAAATGCCTATTCTATGCGTATGCTCGAAAAAACGCTTAGTAAGAAAGGATATATTTTAAAAAATAATCCATCAAAATTTACGATTAACTTAAAAATAGATGCAGGTAAATATGAACCTGAATCTTTTGGTATTTTAACTGACAAAACCACCATTAACATTATTGGGGGCGATGTACGTGGCTTGATTTACGGGTCATTGGCTGTTTGCGAAAATATCAGAAACGGTGTTAGTTTAGATAAAATAAAAGCTTTTGAGGAAAAAGCAAAATATCCCTATCGTACAATAAAGTTTGATTTACCTTATGATACCTATCGCCATAGTTATGCCTTAGATTTACATCAAGAGACCTGTAAAGACATTAAATATTGGGAAGCATTTTTAGATATGATGGTGGAAAATCGCTTTAATATCCTAAGCCTTTGGAATTTGCACCCGTATGTGTACATGATTCGTTCCAAAAACTTTCCCGAAGCTTCACCTTTTTCTGATGCTGAAATGAAAGAATGGCAAACCCTTTTTCATGGTATTTTACAACTTGCCAAGGAACGAGAAATAGAAACTTATTTGGTGCCTTTTAATATATTTGTGAGCCCAGAATTTTCCAAAGCTCATAATGTGGCCATGGATAATCTGGACCACCACTTTTTTGTAAAAGGCGATACTTCGAGCATCATCAAAAAATATACCCGTGAAAGCGTAGCCCAAGTATTACAAGAATACCCTGAACTAACAGGGTTTGGTCTGACCTTAGGTGAAGGCATGGGAGGAATGACTCCGCAGCAGCGGGAGGATTGGATGAAAGAAACCATTATTGAAGGCATGAAAATGTCGGGTAGAAAGTCTAAATTGATTCATCGCATACCTTTTTCGAGTAATGTTGGTTCACTTGGACCCACCAGCATCGAAACTGAGAAGCTAACCCGAAGAGCTATTGACGAAGAAGGCACAATGGATTTTATCGAAAAACCAATTTGGGCAGATTTTAAATACAATTGGTCGCATGCACACTCTACGCCCACACTTGTGAAAGTTCATGGCGGAAAGCTTTTTGACACCTATTTCGTACCTAAACCACAGACCTATAAAGTTACTTGGACGGCTCGAAATGAGGATTTTTTCTGCCTTAGATGGGGTGTGCCTGATTTTATCAGAAGCCATATCAAAGAAAACAGTCAGGAATATGTTGGTGGCTATACTATTGGCTCAGAAACATATATTCCTGCTAAGGATTACTTTACAAAATCTGACATAAAAGTTGATTGGAAATATGCTTTCGAGCGTCAGTGGTTGTTTTATAAATTGTGGGGTAGATTGCTCTACAACCCCAGCACACCCGATACAGTATTTCAAGCCGAGTTTACTCGCAGATATGGAAAAGATGGCCAGAATTTACTTACTGCCAGCTCATTAGCAGGTAAAACACCACTCAAACTTGCTTCGTCTTTTGATTTTACTTGGGATTTTAGTTTGTACAGCGAAGGCTTTTTATCCTTAAAAGATAAAACTGTTAGTTATATTGACATTATTCGACAAATCGAGCAGCCTGTTACCGAACCAAGTTTTGTTTCAATTGCCGATTATGTAAAAATAAGAGCCAATGATGAAAGTGTTGAGACTGGAAAAGTAACACCACCGATGTTGGCTGAAATCCTCGAAAACGATTGCAAAAAAGCACTTGAATTAGTAAAAAATATCAATACCAAAAACAATAATACGCTGATGTTTGAGGTGGCAGATATACGGACTTGGGCATATTTAGGTCTATACTATGCTGAAAAAATTAAAGGAGGGGTTCATCTACAAACTTATCGAACTAAAGGTGATTTAGAGAACAAACAACAGGCAATAAAGCATTTGGAAGCGGCCTTAAAATTTTGGGATGAAGTAATTGCTATCACCAAACCCATCTATAACGATATGCCTTTGGTGCATTTTACCGAACAAGCAGGAAACACAAAGGAACAAAATGAAGCACTGCGTTTTCATTGGCACATTTTACGCCCTTCAGTGGTGAACGATATTGAAATTGCCAAGAAAACGGTGTTTAACAAGTGAAATTAATGATAAGTTATAGTTGATTTACTATTATAATTTCTGACCCAAATAAAGCAAAGATGATTTGATGGATTGCTCTTTAAGATGCAAAAACTTCTTTCGTTCTTCATCTTTCATGAAGTTTTGAAAGTCTTCGTGAGCATCGAATTCCACCAAATGGATTTCGTAGGGTTCCTCAATATGAGATTCGATATAGCTACTTTTCGGTGGTCTTACTCTGAAAAGTAGTCTTCCATTGTATTTCGATATGGTCGGAATTGCCACGCTTTCAAATTCATCAAAAATAGATTCTTGACCTTCGATAATATAAATGAGTTGGGTAATGTGTATCATAAAAAAGATTTAATGGATTAATGTTATGGCCATTTATTGTGCAAAATAATACTCAAGGCTCAAATTGACCACCGCAATAATACCAAAGGCTATGGAATAATTCGTATTCCCTGATTTATGCAGCATAAATGTTGCTATCATAAAAAGCACAAACTCAAAAATTATTCTATATCCTAAACTTAAACGATTGGGCGATTTTGGAGCTGCAAAATACCCCCAAAGCGATATGGCAGTTAGAATAAGAACCACTGCGATTCCGTATTTCGACCACGTACTTTTACCTTGTAAAAATCCCCAACGACCCATGGCTGTCAGCATGCCTAATTCTAATAAAAAAGCAACGGTTTGATTGATAGTTTTAATGATTTGCATATTATTTTTGAATAATTCTTTTATATCCTTAGAATCATTGTTGTGTCCGAGCAAATTTTACTTGGCTTTTTAGTGTATTTACCGCCGAGTTCCAAGTAGCTTCTGATGTTGCTTTTTTATTAAATTCACTCGTGATACCTGTGTTATAATAAACGTCAGCTTCTTTAATAAAAGGCTCAATTTGCTTTGCCCAAATATCCATTTGTTTGATAGTTTTTTCATCGGTCAAGATATTTTGCTGTAAATGTCTTCTTAAATCTGTATATTCAGTTTTGAAGCCCGTCCATGCGGCCGTAAGTTTATCGCAAGCTGCCGAACGCTGTTTGTAAGCTGGGTTTCCTAAATTGATTAAACCACAATTATTCGAGATTTCGCCCCATTTGTCGGCAATCGGCACTATCGTATTAGCATTTCGTATCACATGCTCAAAAGCACCATCTAAATCCCACGGAATTAGGTGCATTTTTCGGTTCTTTTTGTCTTCAAACCAATAGTAATTTTGGTTATAGCAAGAGGCCAAGTCATTACAATACCAGTGAAAAGGACCATCGTCATGTCTGATGAGTCTGTCGACCACAGCATAGGATATAATTTGATTGACATCCATATATTTTCTAACCAAATCTTTCGAGGCTATAGTATTTGAAGCCGCAAAAGCACTGCCAAATTCCCTAAAGAGACTCACATCTGGTTTTTCTTCGTTAGTTTTTAGAGCATCAATAAATGCCCTGTCAGTTTGAATCTCTCCGTTGGGTTTGAGTGGCCAAACTTCTTTATAAATATCGCCCTTGCCATTTTTATAAAAATATTCGGCAAAACGATTGTCAATTTCTTCCGTAAGGCCAAAAAGCCCCCAAAGTTGTCCATTGACCACTACTCTTGCATGTACCGAACGTGGGGCAGGGACACCCATCTGAGTAAAAAGCCAATAACCCAACCGCTCCCGAAGCTGTGATTTATCATAGTTTTGACTATGAAATTGGAGTTTATTCAAATCGTAGAAACGCTCTTTGCGGTCTTCCCAGTTGATTTTTACTTGCATACTCAGTTTCACGCAAGTCTTATACCCCGACGGCTTCGACCAATCTGTACCCGACAAACAATTCAAATAAGCACCAACTGAACCTTTATAACGAATTCCGACAGGACTAATCGTATCACCTTCAAAAACCAACGCAGCCTCTACGTATTCTTCTTTGGTAGGGTCGGCGTTTAGTTTTGATAAATCAGTTTCTCTAAAAATCAGCTGATAAGTTTTTACTTCCTCTTGATTATAGACATAATCGGAGTTTTTGGCAAGATATTTCTCCGTGCCTTTCGGAGTGATTTTTGGCACAACATCCTTTACAATTGGTATTGGTGAATTATATTCCAATTTTTCTTTCGAGCAAGAAACTATTATTAAAAATCCTACGATAGATAGGAAAAAGAGTTTGGTAAGAGTTGAAATTTTCATGGCAAATCTTTACGAATGAAAATAGATTAGTTTTTTTGTGTGGTTTTTGAGGGAGACGTAAGTTTTTGCCTACGTCTCCGACTTTAATTACGGCAACTTAAAATTCCATTTAGAATTATCGCTATTAAAATCAAATTTCCCTAACGTGGGTGTACTATCACCCGATGAAATTAAGGCAAGTTTTTCATTAGAATTTGGGACAACTTTTGGCATGATGCGATATGTACCATCAGTCAGTTGATCAATTCTCCATAACTGTTCTGCTGCTCCCGTAAACTTCGGAACGGTAATCAATTCTGCTTCTGCCGTAGCGGCCAAAGCACGTTCTGTTCCAGCAATCACAATTTTATAATATTGTCCACCTGGGTAACCACCCCCATCAGCTACCGCTGAAATTGTCCATTTTTGGTGCGGTCTTGCTATGTAATCGCCTGCTCTTACTCCAATATTGCCCGTAGGCCAAGTGCCAATAACATCTTTAAGTTCCTGCGATGCTACAGGTTTTATTGGTTCGTTAGGGTCACGAGGTCCACGAAAACCACCAGCCATACGAGTGAAATCTACAATGAGTTCAAGTCCATATCCACGGCGTTCTGACTCTATTTGATAAGTTCCTTCTTTGAAAAGCTCACCACCTACGGGCCAGCCGTTTTTCCAGAGCAATGGACGAATCGCCAAAACGCTGCGACCGCTCTGGTCTAAATCTGCTTCGTAGTGAAACGACATTTTTTCTACACCATCATCGATTTTCCAATGTCCAAAGTGACCAGCTCCGTTTACTCTACCGCCACCTGAACCCATGACCATTTTACCACCACCTTTCAGCATGTCTCGTCCCATATTGTCAAGATAAGGGCCAGTCACTTTCTTGGAGCGACCCACTACAATATTATAAGTCGAGTTTGCACCGTCGCAACAAGTACCGTGCGTACCCAATAAATAATACCAACCATCTCGATACATCAAGGCAGTGGCTTCGCAGTCGATGGCAATATTTATTTCTTTGTTGCCTTCCATACGTTTACCCGTTTTTGGATCAAGTTCAATCAAGCGAATGAACCCAAAGTAAGTGCCATAAGAAACCCATAATCTGCCATCGGTTGGGTCAAGTAATAAACCTGGGTCAATAGCATCGCAGTCTTCTTTTCCATCAGAAGATGCCACAACGATGGCTTCAGTATATTTAAAATCAGGCGATTTTGGGTCGAGTGTTTTGTTCCACATCGTCAAGATTTTTCCGCTGTGTCCACCGTTCAATCCGCCACCTGTTGCACCGTAAACTACTAAATAACGGTCACCAATTTTCAAGGCATCGGGTGCAGCACCGCCACCTGGTCTTTCACCGCCAGCATTCCAAGTCCAGCCGTCTTCTGAAACCAAACCACCGCCACGAGTACCAAATGTATAATATTTGCCATCAGATTCCATAATCGTAGATGGGTCATGGATAAATGGTTTCCCGATTTGAGCATTTACTTCGGTCGATAAACATCCGATTGTAAGAGCCAATTTGCCAATATTTTTTATCGTAAATTTCATAGTAAACTAATGTTATAATTCAAGTTTTTAAGCGTGAAGTAAGAAATTATTACTCACAAGTAATAGAAAGGTCTTTGATAGGTTGCCCGTTTTCGTCTAAGAATCTGACGCAGAAATCGCTCATGCCTGGGCCATTGATGATTGCTCCACGCAAAACATTTCGACCTTTGTTGAGCGTCAGTCGGCCAGAAACTACGTCGTCCATCACCATACGTCTATCGCCCGAAAGTAGTGCTGCCTCTTTGCCATTCAACCACCACATAGATGCCGAGTTCGAGCCAACCGCCAAACGGACATTTTTCATTTCACGAGGGCTGTCAATTACCGTAACACCCCAAAACAACACGCCGTAAACAGGTTTATAAAGTCCATAAGCAAAGCGGAAAAGTTTCACATTGTAATTGTTGGTCTCCAGTGCATGCCAAGTAAGCTCTTGTTCGCCCGCTTTTACTTTTTCGCCGTCTTTTGGCATGATAGTAAATTGATTCGGGAAATATTCTTTCGCAAAGTTTTCTCGTAAATAACTATCAGTAAAGACCGTATTGCCACGATTGGGTTTATTGATTGGTTCGAGCAACATCCAACGTTGGATAAAGCCCTCATTATCAGGTGTTTTTAGCTTATTGGTGGCTTTTACAAAATACGGGGATAGGCTTCGAGAAGTATCTGTTTTAGCGGTACTGCTATTGGTACTCGGCTTAGCTGAATTACAGCCTTGCAAACTTGCACCCAATAACATCGCAACGCCCGTTGTAAGCAACAATGGTTTGAGATTAAATGTCATAGATTTGTTTTTATTGTTTTGAAATAGAATGAATTGATACTGAATTTTGAATTGAAAACAAAAATTAATGTGTCAATAATACACAATTTTGTTTCTGAAATTTTTACTAAATATTTCGATAATTTTAGCTGATTTTTGAGTGAGAAATAATGCTAATGACTCCTAAAATTCCATTTAGAATTATCGCTGCTAAAATCAAATTCGGCTAATGTTGGCGTGCTATCGCCTGAAGAAACCAATGCCAATTTTTTACCAGAATTTGGAATAACTTTTGGCATAATTCTGTACGAACCATCAGTCAATTGGTCGATTCGCCATAGTTGTTCGGGCGAACCTGTAAATTCGGGAACGGTTACAACTTCGGCATCGGCTGTGGCAGCTAAAGCTCGGTTTGTTCCTGCCAAAACAATTTTATAGTAAGGCCCTCCCAAGTATCCCGTCGAATCTGGAGCATCAGTAATTGTCCATTTTTGGTGCGGACGAGACATATAATCGCCAATTCTTAAATTGATATTGCCCGTTGGCCAAGTCTTGATTACATCGTCTAATTTCTGAGCAGAAACAGGCTTAATTGGTTCATTGTTAGGTTGGTTGAATCCTCGTGGGGCATTGGCCATTCTTGTAAAATCGACAGCTAATTCTAAGGCATAACCCCTTCTTACTGATTCGATTTCATAAGTGCCTTCCTTAAATTTCTCGCCTGCCACAGGCCAGCCATCTTTCCAAACTACTGGCAAAATGCCCAAAACGCTACGTCCGCCTTGCTCTAAATCTGCTTCGTAATGAATTGACATTTTTTCTACGCCTTTTTCAAGAATAATATGTCCGAAATGACCTGGGCCTATCAAATCACCACGAGTAGCAACTACCATTTTTCCGCCACCTTCGAGCATGCTTCTGCCCACATTGTCGATGTAGGGACCAGTTATAACTTTTGAACGCCCCACTACTACATTGTAGGTAGAGTTTGCACCATCGCAACAGCTTCCGTGCGTGGCAAGCAAATAATACCAACCATCACGATAAACAGGTACACTGGCTTCGCATACAATAGCTACGTTTACTGGCTTGCTGCCTTTTTTTAGCCCTCCTGTTTTGGGGTCGAGTTCTACTATACGAGTATAACCAAAATAAGTGCCATAGCTAAGCCAAAGTCTCCCCGTAGAAGGGTCTAAAAGCACACCTGGATCGATGGCATCACATTCTTCATAACCATCTGAAGTTGCTACTATCACTGGTTCAGAATATTTGAAATCAGGAGATTTTGGGTCGAGCGTTTTATTCCACATCGTATAAATTATTCCTTTGTGATTCGGCGAACCACCCGTTGCTCCGTAGATTACAAGATAACGGTCTCCAATTTTGATAACATCTGGAGCCGCTCCGCCACCAGGTCTTACGCCACCACCGTGCCATGTCCAACCGTCGTTTGATATTAGTCCTCCGCCACCTGTGCCAAAAGTATAGTATTTACCCTCACATTCGGTTACGGTTGAAGGGTCATGAATAAATGGTTTTCCGATTTGTGCCATTGATGTTTGCACAAGTAAAAAAGCAAAAAGCGTATATGTTACTATTTTCATTGGATTTTTTTTAGGTAAAAGAGAATGAATGATTAGACTTTTGAACCTATTCGATTATTCGTTACTGATGGTGAAGTTCTTGATAGGTTCACCCTTTTCATCAATAAATCGAACACCGAAATTTGCCATCCCAGGGCCATTAATCACAGCCCCACGAATGATATTTTTCCCTTTTTTGAGCGTTAGGCGTTGAGAAGTGACATTATCGGCAATCATATCTCTGTCACCCGAAAGCGTCATGGCTTCCTGACCATTCAACCACCACATACTTCCCGAATTACATCCTGCAGTCATTCTTACGTTTTGCATTTCGTATGGGCAATTGATGACCGTGACGAGCCAAACCAATATGCCGTATCTTGGTTTATCGAGAGCATAAGTGAAATGAAAAAGATTAAAATTAAACGTTTTGCTATCCAAGCCATACCATTTTAGTTCTTGGTCGCCTATTTTTACGGTTGAACCATTTTTGGGAATGGTATTGTAATCGCTGGAGAAATTATCGGCAGAAAAAGTTGTTTTTAAATAGCTATCAGTAATAATATTATTACGGGCAATGTTTTTCTTAACTGGTTCAAGTACCAGCCAACGCTGTATAAATCCCTTATTATCAGGCGATTTTGGTGTTAAAGAAGAGAGTATGAAATCTCTGGTCAGGGAATGGGTGGTATCTCCTTTAATTGGAATCGGCGGAAGCGAAGGCCTTGGAGGCCCCTGTGCAAGAGCAGATATGCCACTTATTTGTAATGTTGTTAACGCAACAAAAACAATCATTGACAAAAATGATTTAGTTTTTCTGTTCATAGTAAATGTCAGTAAAGGTTATGGTTGAATTAGAGAAAAATTGGATGATATTTTTCTTAAAATGAATCAGAAATAAAAACCTCAAATATGAATCGAACCATATTTGAGGTTTTTGTTTTATAAGTGGCTTATTATCAAGGTTTAACTCGTTTTAATTTCATCTCGCCACGTTCGTTTTTTGTAACGATTTCGTCATTATTGATAAGCTCACCCGTATTGCTGATGGTCATATCATTGAACGAGATACTGTAAGAAAATTTCTTTCCTTCTACTTTACCGTTTTCGATTTTAGTTTCACCAAATTGAGTTTTCCAAGTACCTGTAAGCTTATCTCCTTCCACTTTAAATGTGTATTCGATTTCAAAGGTACCGTTTGGTGTTTCACGAGTTCCTTTCCAATTGCCATCAATCGGATTGGTTTGAGCAAATGATGCCATGCCGCAAAGCATGAAGAATAATACAAATAGTTTTTTCATTGTTTGAATAGATTTTTGGTTAAAAAAGGTGAAAGCTTTAAAATTTATTAATTTTTCAGACCAACTACCTTAAAATATGCAGGTTTTGGTTGATTGTTTCTGTCGAATAGTAAAGGATAACTTGTACGTCCACGTACTGGCCAGTTATTCAACCAGCTATCTCCATCGTTTACTCCCCAAAAGGTTACTCTTGTGACTTTGTCTTTGTGTTTCAAGAATAACTTAAATAGGGCTTCGTAGTCATCAGCAAGTTGTTTTTGGATATTTTCGGGTAAGCCATTGGTATAAGGATTCATTTCTGGACTATTAGCCATTCTTTGACCAACATCAGCACCTTGAAAATCTCTTTTTAGTACTTCAATATCTAATTCGGTAAACATTACTTTTAAGCCTAAAGCAGAATATTCAAGGATACTCTCTTCGATATCTTTCAATGGAATTTTGCCTACATGCCAATGTCCTTGAATACCCACACCATCAATTCTTGCACCTGATTCTTGAATTTTTTTGATTAACTTAATACAGCCTGCACGTTTGGCTGGTTGCTCATTGTTATAATCGTTATAATACAATTCAGTATTGGGCGATGCTTCTTGTGCTAACTTAAACGCATCGGCCAAATAACCTTCGCCCAGATGTTTCAAGAAAACTGAATTACGGAGCGTACCATCTTCGTTAAGAGCTTCGTTTACTACATCCCACGAGAAAACTTTTCCTTTGTAGCGACCCGCTACGGTTTTGATGTGATCAGTGAAGAATGTACGAATAGAATCACTGCTTTTGATTCCTCTGATAAAGTTGGGAAGTTGACTATGCCAAATCAAAGTATGACCATTGATTTTGATATTATTTTTTTTGCCATATTCAACCAATTTATCAGCCATCGTGAAGTCGTAAGTATCCCATTTGGGGTGAATCAATGCCGATTTCATGATATTCTCTGGCGTAGCGGCATTAAATTGTTTTTTGATAAGGTCGTTTACTGCAGCATCTTTTTCGTCAATCTGAGAATTATTGAGAGCTGTACCAATTAAAAAGTCTTTTTTGAAGGCATCTTTTAGTGCTATTGGATTATCATTTGATGCTTGAAATGTGAAGTTTGAGAATAAGATTACTCCTAAGACTAATGTAATAATTGAAATGTGTTTCATCGGGTTTACTATTTATTTCGAAATTAAAAATGACACCTTTTAGAGTTTGAGAAAAAATCTAACGTCCATAAATTACAGACGTTAGACTGAGCATGAAACAAAACTTTACTTTTAACCTAATTATTATTCTGTCAAAATATATCATTTGACTTGTATTTTGATCGCTCATTGGTTTGCGTACGCTTGTTTGTTGGAGTATCAACTTTATGTGAAAAATACAATTTTCAGTACAGAAACTTCAATTGATACATTTATGCGTGTTTGAATTCATTGAGCGAATCTAAGGGTAGAAATTGAAAAAGCAAATAAAAAGTGTCATTTTGACACGTAATATAAATTAAAAACAATCGGGTACGTTTCCGATAGGTGAATTACTCAAGGAAAAACTTAATTTATGATGTTTATTTTGTGTGCTTGAGAACCTTTCTTTTGTTGAAAATTTGAAAAATGTAATTTATTACTTTTTCAAAACTAAGAATAGTACAAAAAAATCTCTTTAATCAACCATGAAAAAGGCTACAAAAAAGGTTAGCAGATACTGCTAACCTTTTAATGATAAATCATTCAACGAAATTTCTCAATGTCCCAATGCCATCAATCGATATATTTATTACATCGTCTTTGGCCAAACTAAAGTCATCAGGCGGGACAATTCCTGTGCCTGTCATTAGAAAAGTACCGAATTTGAAAGTACATTCGTAAGTAAGATATTCAACGAGTTCGGGAAGCTCTCGTTTCATTTGATTGAGTTTGGTGGCTTGCTCGAAAACAGTTTCTCCAGCTCTCACAATTTGAAGTTTTATTTCGGTTTCTTTTGAAATCGGTTCTTCCATTACTAAGATACAAGGTCCGATTGCTGCACTTTTATCATACGATTTAGCTTGCGGCAGATACAAAGGATTTTCGCCTTCAATATCTCGTGAACTCATATCGTTGCCAACGGTATAGCCAGCAATTTGTCCGCTCGAATTCACAAAAAGTGTTAGTTCAGGTTCGGGAACGTTCCACTTGGAATCTCGTCTAATTTTTACACCTTCTCCATGCCCAACTGTTCGGCCAGCGGTTGCCTTAAAAAATATTTCTGGACGCTCTGCATCATACACTCTATCATAAAAATCACCACCACCTGCATCTTTCGATTCTTCCATACGAGCGTTTTTACTTCTCAAATAAGTTACGCCCGAAGCCCAAACTTCTTGCGAAACAATTGGAGCTAATAATGTTTTTTCTAAATCTGGTTTTTGTTTAGCATTCTTTGTTTCAATGGTTTGTTTTAAGAACTGAAATAAATTTGGCTGATTGACAAGTGCATCGAAACTTAATTCTTTAAATGAATAGTATTCGTTGTTGTGTTCAACTAATGGTCCTGAGGTTGTATTGTAAATTTTCATTAATATTTTGATTGTTTTTGAGTCAAATAGGAAAGTTTCTTTCCTATTTGATGAGATTTATTTTTTTTATTATTCAAAGAATGGAATTCCAGGAGTTGCATATTTTTTCATTCCTTCTTCGTTGATTTCTACGCCAATACCTGGTACATCACGTACTTTGATAAAACCATTTTTCTCAACCATTTCGCCCTCAAATTTTACTATTTCTTTATACATTGGCTCTTTATGGAAGTAAATTTGCCATTCCATAATCATAAAGTTTGGTACAGATGCACACACATGGGCACAAGCCATTGCTCCCAAATACGAAGCCACCATGTGTGGAGCAAACGGAACATAATAGAGATTTGCGAGATTGGCAATTCGTTGTCCTTCGCCCAAACCACCGCATTTTTGCAAATCAGGCATGATGATATCTACCGCACCTTTTTCGAGCAAAGGTCGAAAACCATAAGCCAAATAATGGTTTTCTCCCGCACAAATAGGTGTTGAAGTAGAATCTGTTATTTTTTTGTAGGCGTCAACATTTTCGGCAGGAACTGGTTCTTCGAGCCACATTAGATTTAGTGGTTCAAGAATTTTAGCTGCTCTTTCGCCTGTTATGGCATCGTATCGACCGTGCATATCGGCACAAATATCTATTTTATTCCCGACCTCTTTACGTGCTGCTGCCATTTGGTCGTACATACGTTGTAGTTCAGGCTGACTTGCAGTCCAATTAAAGCGGTCGTATTTATTGGGGTCGTTGGCTTGGTCTAAGTCAAATTTTACTGCCGTGAAGCCCATATCAACAGCCTCACGTGCGGCTTTGGCGAAATCTTCGGGTTTTGGAAGTTGATTTTGATAAAGTGCCGTATCCATGTAAACTCTGATAGAATCTCTGAATTTTCCACCTAAAAGCTGGTAAACGGGTACACCAAGTGCCTTTCCTGCAATGTCCCAAAGGGCGGTTTCAACGGCTGTAAGTACGGCTACAAACATCCCTGACTGAGCCCCTTCAAAGAAACCTGATTTACGGATCTGCTCAAATAAACGATTGACATTCAATGGATTTTGCCCTTTTAAGCGTTGCCCCATAGATTTTACGAGATGATAAGTTCCGGGAGTTGCATCTACACCTTCTCCGTGCCCAATGATGTCTTGATTAGTATATATTTTTACGAATAAGCTATGTCCACCACGAATATAACCAGCTTTTAAATCAGTAATTTTTAAATCGGATGGTGCAGAACTTTTTGGTGCTTTATCAACTGCTTTTACATATTCGTTGCCGAATGATGAAAACGAACTGGCCGCAAATGCAGAGCTAACGGCCGCTTTTTGGAAAAAATTTCTTCTATTCACTTTGGTTATTTTTTGTGAGGTCTTTCCTCGGGTTGAGTTAATTATGTGCAATGATTGATTTTTATTTAGACAAAACACAATAGATATAAAGCAAAAAAGATTTAAATGATTGATAGAAAGGGGTTTATATGACGTTTGGTTGTTTAAAAATTATCAAAAAATGCCTCTTTTATCAATGTTTCTCTCTTGTCTTCTGTCTAAAATCGTTTGTCTCATTATTTACCAAGTTCTTTCTTTCAAGATTTCTTGGATTTGTTCGGGAGCAACAGGCAATTCGTTGATGTGTTCTTTGAGCCATTGAGAAAAATCTTTTTCAATATCTGCCGACCAACGAGTATCAATCTGACCAGTGGTATATTTTCCTTCTTTCAGACGTTGATGGCTGAATTTATCTCTCAAACGAACTACTTCTGATGATTTTACTACATCTTCGGCCAAATGAGGCGGAATAAAGATTACGCCACCATCACGCCCAAGTACTACATCGCCTGGCATACAGGTTGCATCACCAATTTTGGTTGGTTGATTGATTCCAACTAAAGTTGTATTCAGTCCACCAGGTTGAGTTGGTGAATTTAAATGGTGACTTGGATGATAACTTCTGAAAAATGAGGTAAATCCACCAATTTCTTTTAAGCCACTTATATCTCTGATTGCACCTTCGTAAACGATGCCGTTTCCTGTGCGATTAAAAATAGCATTTCCGAGATTATCGCCGATGGTTGGGCCATCTTCGTAAGCATTGAACTGGTCAACAACATACACATCTCTTTTTACGAGAGTTTCAATTACCCAAGTGTTTTGAGCTTTCAAACGGCCGTCTTGCTTTGTGCCTTTTTCGTCAATGGCAATTTGAATATCTGGTCGGCCTGGCATAAAAATGGCAGTTACGGCACGTCCAACCAAAATGCTATCTGGGTTAATGGTTTGCCAATTACCTACATATTGATGACGATAGTTTTTATTTCGCAATACTGCCCAAGCTTCTTCGTGAGTAACTTTTTTCATACGATTCAGAATCGCATCTGATACTTTTGGGCGGCCATCGGCAAAACGCTCACCCTTCCATTCACGAGTCAGATGAAGTAAATAATCTTTTGATATTTGTTGAGCATTGAGCTGATAAACACCAAATAACAATAAGATTGCTAAAAAACTTTTTTTCATAGTTTTGAGATTGGGGTTAATATAAAGAGTTGAGATTTTAATTTTCGATAAGTTTTTTCGGTTGTTTTTTACTCCAAAAATTGGCCAACATCGAACCCGTGATGTTCATTACTGGGCCAAAAATCGCTGGGGCCAGACCTGCCGTGGCAATTTTTCCCATTTCGTTGGCAAGTGCTGAAGCAAGTCCTGCATTTTGCATTCCAACTTCGAGCGATACCGCCCGTGCATCTTGCTCGTTTAGTTTTAATAGTTTTGCAAAAATGTATCCAAGCGAATAACCAAAAATATTGTGAATAAAGACCACCAAGATTAGCAAAAATCCAACAGTTTTGAGTGCTGTTGCACCGCTTGCCGTTACTATTAAAATAATGTAGGCAATACCAAGCATCGAAAACACTGGTAAAATTTTATTGAATTTGGCAACTAAATTTGGGGCAATTTTATTGATAGCTAAACCTACGAAAATGGGTAAAAGTACCATTTGTGCCATGTCCCAAAACATTTTTAAAAATTCTACTTCGATGAGTCCGCCACCAAGGATTTTCATCAAAAAAGGGGTCATCAAAGGAGCAATGAGTGTTGCTAAAGTAGTAATTGTGATAGACAGTGCCACATTTGCTTTGGCCATGAGTGCCATTACGTTTGATGCCAACCCGCTTGGACTACTACCAATCAAAATTACACCAGCTGCTATTTCAGGCGGGAAATCAAATACTTTTGATAAACCCAAGCCCAAAAAAGGCATAATTGTAAATTGACAAACTAATCCAATGATTACCTTTTTAGGAGATTTGAAGACTTCTGCAAAATCTTCTACGGTCATGGTTGCTCCCATGCCGAGCATAATTATCTGTAAAACGGGTTTGATAAATGTATTGAGTTTTACGCCGAAAACCGTACTAAATGTTTCAGGGAAATGATAGCCTATAATTACGAGTAGTATAATACTTAGTGTGTACCAATAATCTTTTAATTTCATCAGAATTGTATTGAAAATTGACTAATATGGGGCTAAAGATGAAAATCCTTAACCCCACTTTTTAGAAATTAATTGACGCTATTGTTTATCCCAGAAAACTCTGGTTGTGAGATTATCGGCTCCCATTCTGCCAACAGCTTTCTGATAATTCTCGTTATTTCTTGAAGATTCATCGTTAGGGTAAGCAAAACGTCGAGTAAATCCACCTTGTAGGTTATTATTATACTTATTGGGGCTTAATACGGGGAATCCGCTTCTTCTAAAATTGGCGAAAGACTCTGCACCATTACCCAATGAAGCAATCCAGTATTGTGTATTGATAAGTTCGAGGGCTTTACTTTCATCGTACTTAACTTTTACATTTGATAAATAACCATTTTTTAAAGCAGAGGAAACAGCAGGACTTGATACATTTGGATACAACGAGTATTCGTCCATCGAAGCACTGATACCAGCTTCGTAATATTCTTTCGCTGTTTGGGCATTTGTTAAGCCTGCTAACCAACCTCGTTGGGCTGCCTCAGCCAATAATAATTTTGTTTGAGCATTTGTCACATAGAATACTGGGGCTGTGGCACTACCAAATACTGAGTAATTGAGTTGTGAATAATTTTGTCCAGTACCTGCTGTTCCACGATAACCTGTTACTTTCAGTACACTTGTTTGGTCGTACCCGACAGGAAAACCGAATTGTTTAACTGCCGCAGTATCGGGTACAAGGGCTAAAACTTGATTTGGGTCGGTATATTTGGCCGAAATGTATTTCATACGAGGGTCATTGGTTGTTTTGAGTTGCTCAACAAATGGCTCAGCCAAGTAATAGAAATAGGGGTTTGTGCCTCTTGGGCCAGCATTTAGCGGATTATTATAAATGGCATTATAAACAATGTAAGCATTGTCGGAATTGGTTTGAATAACTCCCGCTCTGAATGCTTCCTGAACAATAGTTTTCGCCTTGTTCTGGTCAATTTTAGAATATCTCATTCCGATTCTTAGAAGGAGCGAATTGCCGAGTTTTTTCCATTTATCTATTTGTTCAGTTGCGGCAAGTTTTCCGAAAAACAAATCTTCTTTCACAGCACCTTTCGAGGCGTCAAGAGCAGCTGTTGCCGCCTTTATTTCGTTATAGATGTCTTCGTATATAACTTTATCTTCATCGTACTTAGGATAAAAAACTGCATCGAGATAAGCCTTACCCGCTTGACTATAAGGAACATCCCCATAAGTATCTACGAGAGTCATAAATATATATGATTTCCAGATACGTGACATATTATATAAATTACTTTTAGTAGCATCGGCTTTGGTCAAACTAATGATTTGTTCGAGTAACTTTATTGGGCCAGGGTAGCTATTATTCCAACGAGGAGCATTAAAATTATCGTTGTCTTCATTAAAATTAAAACCAGCCGTAGCACCTGTATTGTAGGCATTCACAAATTGTTGAACAACCGTCTGTTCGCCTTCCCAAAAGCCGCCATCTGTGGTGCGTTGAGCGTTTGTAAATAACAGGGCTGCATCTATTTTTGTGAGGGCATAAGGGTTTGTATTAATTTCTTCAAACCCATCATCGCACGATGAAATGGCAAAGGATGCAAAGAAAATGCTTGATATATAGATTAATTTTTTCATTGGATTAACTTTCAATTTTTAGAATTTCACATTAAGATTAATACCGTAAGTACGAGTGGTAGGAAGAGAAGTTTGCTCATAACCAACTCTCGAATCGCCCGAAGAAGCAAACGATTCTGGGTCTAAATCATCAATGTATTTTTTGATGATAAGTACATTTCTACACGAAGCCGAGAGCGTCAAACCTTTGATAAATTTTACTTTTGAACTCAAAAATCTGGTTGCGTCGTAGTTGAGCGTAATGTTTCTTAATTTTATGAAATCAGATTTGAATAAGAATGGGTCGGCAATTTGTAGATTTCTATAATCGGTGTAGAATAGTTGAGGGTCAACTTTAACCGTATTTTTTTCGCCATTTGCATAAACACCTGGGAATAAAACTCCACCTTCACGACCAACAAGAGATGCCTTCGTGTGCCCTTGTCTTAGACCGTTGAGTGCCGTTGAAGAGAGTACTTTTCCACCAGCTTTGTAGTCGATATGTACTAATAAACTAAGGTTTTTATAGCTAAAAGTGTTATTCCAACCACCAATAAACTTAGGTAATGCACTGCCAAAAAGAACATCGGCCCCTTCACTGGCAAGGAGACGTCCGTTTGTTCCTACTAAAATATCACCGTTAGCATTTCGGCGATAAGTTTTAGCAGCAAGCTGGTTAAGTGGTTGACCAACTTCATATACCAAACTTCCAAGAAATTCATTCCCACCAAAAGATGTCACAACAAGTCGATTGGTATTTGGAGCAAGCGATAAAACTTTTGTATTGTTGATGGCCGTATTAAATGATGCTTTCCACATAAAGTTTGAGGTTTTCACGGGAACAACATCAAGCATAAATTCAAAACCTCTGTTTTGTAACGAACCGAGATTCAACGGTGTGCCGTTATAACCCGAAGCATTTGATACAACTACTGTCAAGATTTGGTCTCTTGTTTGTTTATCATAGTAAGCTACATCAAGATTGACTCTGCTCTTAAACATTTTTAATTCGATACCAATTTCTTTTTCACTAACACTAAATGGGCGAAGCAAAGGGTTCGGACTATTTGTATTATTGATATTTCCCAACGGATAACCATTGAATGGATTTTGAAGAATACCGTAAGTCAATAATCCACTAAAGGCATTGATACCATTTGAGCTACCTACATCGGCATACGAACCTCTCAGTTTACCATAGTCGAGCCACGAGACATCACGGAGTAATTCGGAGAATATAAAACTACCACTCACCGACGGGTAAAATGAACTATTATTTTGAGGATTTAGCACCGAAAACCAATCTTTACGACCAGTCAGGTTTAAATAAACTAAGTCTTTGTAACCTAATTCGGCCAATCCATAGAGCGAATTTACTTGTTCGTTATATACGCCATACGTTTGAGATTTTGTGATACCATTTTCGATAGAATAGAGGTCTTTCACGGTAAAGTCTGTCACGCTTTGGTCGAAAGTACGATTACGATTCGTGAAAATATTGCCTCCGAAACTTGCATCAATTGAAAAATTACCCAATTCTTTGTTTCCTGCAAGCAAAAAATCCATATTCATCTGGCGGCCAGTGCTTGAATTTACGCCATAAGTACCATTGTAGCCAGTTCCTGCCTGATTCAATAGTGTCGAAGTACCCACACCCGTTGGTAAATTTTGTTCTAAAAACGTAACTCCATAGTCCATATTAACACGGCCTTGAATATACAACCACTTCAAGATATCATACTTAACAGTTGCTGTACTCAAAAAGCGGTCTCTTTTGTTTTTGATAAATTGGCGATCCATGATATAATATGGATTTATCAGTGTAGTTTGAAAGCCAGATGTTTGTCTTTCAGTTCCGTTATCGGCTACTGCTTTTTCTTGCAAAACATCAAGTCCTATTGAATTTGATAATCTATAAAGAAAATTAGGCGTGCCTACACCTTGAACACCCACTTGTGGTGGATTATTATTGATTTCGTTGGTGTAGTTAATATTGAAAGTCATTGATAGGTTTTTACTAATGCTTTGATTAATACCCGCATTAAATATTTTTTTATGATAGTTATTGTTCGGCGAAATACCTAAGGCATCCTGATTTGAAAACGATGCCCTGAAACTGCCCGTTGCATTTCCACCCGAAAGAGCAATTGTATTAGTAAATGCACTACCATTTCTATAAAAATCTTTTATGCGATTCTTCGCAGGAAGGTATGGTCTTGAAACACCATCAAACTGAATAGTTGGCTGTCCATCATACTTAGCTCCCCAACCAAACTGTCCTGTTGTGATTGCCTGCCCTTGTGTAGTTGGTCGAACTCCTGCTTGCCCTTGCCCATATTCGTACTGAAAATCAGTAAAATCAAGTACTTCATCAGAAGAATAATTGGCCGAATATTCCACGCCAATGCCTGTATTTTTATTCCCGTTTTTGGTCGTAATGATGATTGCACCATTGGCTGCTCGTG
Source organism: Emticicia sp. MM (assembly GCF_001649495.1). Classification (NCBI taxonomy): domain Bacteria; kingdom Pseudomonadati; phylum Bacteroidota; class Cytophagia; order Cytophagales; family Leadbetterellaceae; genus Emticicia; species Emticicia sp. MM. The sequence continues at coordinate 140,056 of NZ_LXHX01000108.1, forward strand.
AACCATATATGGCTGCTGCCGTTGCCCCTTTCAGTACGGTCATGCTCTCAACATCATCGGGGTTAAACTGTTGCATATTATCACCCAAATCTATCGAGGCATTTCCATTCGCACCACGTGCTCCTTGGTCCATTGGTAAGCCATTGATTACGATAAGTGGCGAATTATTTGCACCAGCAAAAGCCGATTGTCCTCTTAAACGTATTTTGGTACTCGAACCTGCACCCGATGATGGGGGGGTAATATCTAAACCCGCAATTTTACCTTCGAGCGATGTCATTATGTTTACCGTTCGATTTTGTTGAATCTCATTTACTTTGACCGATTCGGCCGAATAACCTAATTTTTTAGATTCTTTCTTGATACCCAACGCCGTAACGATAACCTCTTCCAGATTTTGAGTGTCTTCAACTAAGTTTACATCTAAGTTGGAAATATTGCCCACTTTTACTTCTTGAGAAATAAAACCAATAAAGCTAAAAACTAAGGTTTCTGTGCTGGCGGCTTCAATCTTAAATTTACCTGAAGCATCGGTCGTAGTGCCACGTGTAGTGCCTTTTACGGTGATACCAACCCCAGGCATTGGGTCTTTGTTGGTACTGCTTGTTACCTGTCCATTGATTTGTTTGGTCTGGGCAAAAATGCTTAGTGGACTCAGACATAACAATAGAGCCATCAGTCTAAGCCACGATTTCATGTCTTTTGATTGGTAATTTTGTTCCATTTTAATAGAGGGTTTGTTTGAAAAATACAATTTAATAGAGTTGAAATACTAAAAATTGACTAAATTTGGATTGAATACTTTATCGAAACTATTCGCAGGATTTTGATTTCCAAATAAAAGGTGTCAAACTGACACTAATATTTAAACACGAAATATCGTAAACGTTTTAGATGTATGATATTTTGTGTTTTTGTGAAGCCTATTTTTCTAAAAAAAAATTATAGTTAAAAAAAAACGAGAAGGTTATGCTTTTTTTGTAATTTGAAAAAAGTGACACAATTTCTTGAAAAAATACAATAGCAATTATGCAGCGATGTATCAAATGTAATTCGGTTGATGAAGTAATAAAATCTGGTTTTCTGAGAGGAAACCAAAGATTTTATTGCAAACAATGCGATTTTAATTTTGTGTTAGATATAGAAAGTAGTAAGCCTATCAAAAAAAGCGGGCAGGTCACGATAGTCGATTTGGCGAAACATCTCGGGATTTCGGTTGCGACTGTTTCAAGAGCCTTGAATGATAAATCGGATATTAGTCAACTTACCAGAAAAACAGTATTGGAAGCTGCTATTACGTTGGACTACAAACCTAATCTATTAGCCCAGAGTCTCAATAAAGGAAAAACAAATACGATTGGTGTCGTGATTCCGAATGTTGAGTTGCCTTTTTTTGCAACAGCACTGGCTAGAATGCAACAAGTAGCACTTGAAAGTGGGTATCGAATCATTGTTTGTCATTCGAGCGAATCAGCCGAAATTGAAGTTTTAAATACCGAAACCTTAATTGCTTGCCGAGTAGATGGGATATTATTGAGCCATGCCAAAGAAACAAATTCTTTTGAGCATATAAAGCACGTGATTAATAAAGGTATTGCCATTGTGAATTTTGATAGGGTTTGCAACGAGATTGATACTGCTAAAGTTATACACGAAGATTTTAAAGGCAGCTTTGATTTAGTAGAACATTTAATTGAACAAGGTTGCAGAAAAATAGGCATAATGCTTGGCCCTGAAAAGTTCTATATTTCGCAAATTAGGCTTGCTGGTTATAAGGCTGCTCTTGAAAAACACGGAATCGAACTTATCAAGGATTATATTGTGTATTCGGAAATGAACAAAAATGATGGTGGTCGAGTGTTTGATTATTTCATGAGCCTTCCGCATCCACCTGATGGCATTTTTACGATGTTATCAAGAAATGCAATAGAAATGATGGTTGAGGCAAAAAAAAGGAAAATAAAAATTCCAGAAGAAATCGCTTTTGTTGGCTTTGGAGACGATTCGCTTGCCGAATTATTCGAGCCATCACTTACCGTTTTTAATCATTTCCCTACCAAAGTAGGCGAAGCATCTATCAAGATGTTGATAGATAACATTAATAAAAGAGAAGATTTTCTGCCCTATACTCAATCTATTCAAGGAGAATTAATCATTAGAAATTCTTCCAAAAAAGATTGTTCTGAAGTAGATTAAAACTTTGGGAGTACAATAGAATCCACAATAATTTCTATTTATAGTTTAAGTTCTATTTTTCAATAAAACGACCTATTTTAACTTCTTTGTTATACATACAAATTTTATTACGAAATCTTTCGTAATAAAATTTGTATTCAAAAAATATTTAGCTTTATCTTTGCTACGAAATATTTCGTATATTAAATTCTATGCTTCTAAAGTTTTTTGTGTAACCTTTTTCGAAGAGTAAAGTATTCACAATAAAATAAGCGAAGCAGCACAACTTGATGAGCAGTCACGGGTCATGAACGTGTATTTGCACCCTATAACATTTTATGAAAAAGCTATAACAATTTACTTATGAAAAATCTATTACTCGTGTTACTCACGAGCCTATCGAGCTATGTCTTTGCTCAGACCTATACCGTAAAAGGCACAGCCAAAACCCAGCAAAATGAAGCTGTTTCGTTTGCTACCATTTCGCTTCATAATGCGATAGATTCTACACTTTTTAAGGCTGATATTGCCGACGAAAATGGTGGTTTCAAAATCAATGGGGTGGTAAAAGGCAAGTATTTTATAAAAATTTCTGCCGTAGGATTTCGAGCTTTTGCTTCGCCTACTTTTGAAGTAGTTGATACTGATATTGAATTTAATCCTTTTGTACTGACTGCCGATACACAACAATTAAAAGAGGTAAAAGTAGTAGCTTCCAAGCCTTTGATTGAGGTAAAAGAAGATAGAGTCATATTCAATGTCGAGAGTAGTATTAGCTCTACTGGAACAAATGCCTTAGAATTGATGCGAAAATCGCCAGGTGTGCAGGTCGATAAAGACGAAAATATCTTAGTGAAAGGAAAAACTGGTGTACGCATCTACATTGATGGTCGCCCGTCGCCGATGAGTGGGAGGGACTTGGCTTCTACATTAAAAAGTATGAATTCGGCCGATATTGAAGCCATCGAAATTATCACAAATCCATCAGCAAAATATGATGCCGCTGGAGATTTGGGCATTATTAATATTCGCTTAAAGAAAAATCGAAAACTTGGAACAAATGGAAATATTAGCTTGGGTGGCTTGTTCGGAATTTCACCAAAATATAACTCTTCACTGAGCCTTAATCATCGAGATAAAAAAGTAAATCTTTTTGGTACGTATAGCTATAATCAAGGTGCTTGGCATAACCGAACGCTCGACGACCAAATTTTGAATAATATCATGTATAACAAAACTTGGCGAGGGCTTTGGCGTGATACTTCGAGCAATTTGAAAGCAGGAGCAGACTACTTTATCAATACCAAGAATACCATAGGTTTTAATTTGAATGCTCGTATGAGCAACCACAACGGCGGTGGTGAAAGTGAAACTTTGATAGGGCGTAGGTATGCAAGTGTGCCAGATTCTGCTATTTTATATTCACAAACATCGAACCCTGAGAAGAATAAAAATCTAAATTTTAATCTCAATTATCGTTATGCCGATACTACTGGCCACGAGCTGAATTTCGATGTCGATTATGGTGTTTTTAATTCACGAGGCATTAGTTATCAGCCCAATAGATATACTTTTGTTAATAGCGATAGGCCTTCCTTTGAGCGAAACTATGTAACTAAAACACCAATTGATATTATTATTAAATCGGCCAAGATTGATTATGAGCAACCTTTTAAGAAAGGGAAATTGGCCTATGGTGTAAAATTATCAGATGTCACTTCTGATAATACTTTCGATTTTTTTACCAAAATTCAGAACGAAGAAATCAGAGATATTGACCGTAGTAATCAATTTAGATACACCGAACGAATATATGCTGCTTACTTCAATTATAATAAATCGCTGGGCAAAAAATGGAATATTCAGGCGGGTTTACGTGCCGAAAATACCCAGTCGTTGGGTAAGCTGACGAGTTTCAAGCAGAATGATTTAGACAAAGTAGATACTACGTATTTGAATCTTTTTCCGAGTGGAGCAATTTCTTATAAAGCCACAGATAATCATTCGTTTAATCTCAATTATAGTCGTCGAATCAATCGCCCGAGTTATCAAAACCTCAATCCGTTTGAATACCGCATTGATGAACTGGTTTACTCAAAAGGAAACCCATTTCTTCACCCCGAATATGCCAATAATTTCAAAATAACGCATATTTATAAAGGAAAACTTACAAGCTCATTTGGCTATTGGCGTACAAAATATCCAGTTGTGGGTTTACGAATTCCGTATGATGAAAGTAGGACCTATTTTATTTCCGAAAACCTTGATTATTCGGAAGGATATAATCTGGATTTGAGTTTTAATACACAGCTCACCAAATGGTGGGAACTCAACATCAATGTAAATGGATTTCATAATTTATGGCGAGCAAAGTTAGATAATGGGCTGATTATTAATAATCGAACGACTGCCTTGAACGGAAATGGGCAAAGTACTTTTAAACTAAAAAATAACTGGACGTTTGAGCTTTCGGGTTGGTATAATTCGCCTTATCGACGCATCGACTATAATTCAGCAATGGGTATGCTTGACGCTGGTGTTCAAAAGAAGTTTTTAAAAGATAATGCTACATTGAAAGTTGTATTTAGCGATGTGCTGAATACCGCTCGTGGAGGGCATCATTCAGAGTATGCGGGGATTGCTACGAATTTGAGATTTAAGTTTGAAGGTCGATTACTGAGAGTAACCTTCAATTATCGTTTTGGTAGCAAAGAAATCAAGGAAGCCCGCAGCCGACGTTCAGGCTCGGAAGATGAATTGAGAAGAATAAAAGGCTAATAGCCTTGCCATTTATCCAATAAAAAATCCTTTTGTGTAAATGAAAAAATATGTTTTTGACATGAATAATATTGTGCTTTATATTTGCGTTTAGAAACATAATTATGAAATATAAAAAGCGTATTTACTTTTCTTCACAGAAATTGTAAACAATTTTTCGCTTCGTTAGTTTTAGGTTATAATTCATAACCGAAATCAGCAAAACACGCATCAATAGCACAAGACATTAAAGATTTTCCTGTATGTGACCCATACAGTTTGTTGTTAGAACTATAAAGTCCCAGCCGTTTGTGTTGGGATTTTTATTTTTATATTCTATTGATTCGTTGTACTCTATTACAAATCATTCCCCGAGATATTGTCTATCCCTAAAAACAAGGTTGTATCCCACAAATTTTGATGTTGTTTCTTGTGAAAATAGATTTACATTTTCAAAAAACAGGACACTAAAAACTGATTTCTGTTTCAACTCTATAGCCTACTTTTTACACTACTCTAAGGTTTTTAGAGAAAGGTTATCTTGTATATGCACGCATTATTTATGAAGATGAATCATGAACTTGATGATTAAATTAGTGGTTTCAATTTTAGTCTTCACTGCTACATCTGGATTTGGTCAACTGGTCTATAACCTTCGGAAATATTACTATCACTTATGATTCAAAAGTTCGGATGGCGAGTAATATTTCAACGTAATTGATTGACTTCTAAGCCATCAATCATGAATATAAATTTACAAACTTTGTGCATTAATAAATTTTAAAATTGGACGTTTGAAATTATTCAAAATCAAGTAAAACTTTCACGAATTAGTAGTCTTTACTCTTTTCATCCCTAAAATCTGCGTTCTATCCCAGAAATTTTGAGGCTTTTGCCAGTCAATCTAACTTTACTTCATAATCAAACTCAAACAATAAAATACTCGGCGGAGCTACGCAACAACCATGCAAAAAACACCTTTTCTCTCAGTAATTTTCTCAGCATTTGTAGTGTGTAGTAGTTTATTTTTCACAGGTTGCACAGGAAAAGACGGTGCAGTTGGCCCAGCGGGTCCAGCAGGACCAACTGGTGCGGCAGGTCCAGCGGGTCCAGCAGGAGCAACTGGACAGACTGGAAACGCCAACGTAATTCAGCTTTCGTATGCAGCAAGAACTTGGCCTAATACCGCAGGAAGTCAACAAAACTTTGCTTTAACGAATATAACAGGTCAGACGCTTTCTTCGAGTGCGGTCATTACATATTTAGGACTTACCAATGCAAAC